>JAJYBW010000028.1 GCA_021778815.1 Acidobacteriota bacterium
CTGGCCAAACGCGCACAGCGGATAGAACGCGACCATGTCGTCTTCGTGCTCGACGCCGCGATAGATTTCGGCGAGGTCGCAGAATTTGTCGAGGTAGAGAGTTGCGAATCCATGGATGGAAATCGTACCGAGGTCACCCCCACTGCCTTTGACCCACAACACCTGAGTGGGTTTTCCATTCAGTGCATCGGGCTGAGAGACCTTGGCGCTGGTGTTTCCGCCGCCGTAATTGGTGATGCGCAAATCAGATCCGAGCAGGTTGGAGCGGTAGCGCAGAAGTTCAGGCTCGGTTAGCGTTGCGGCAAGCTTCATATCCCAGCGATTTTCCAGGTAGCGATTCGGCATTATGCCCCTTCTGGCGGTTACGGACGAGGTAGGTCTCACTCCTGGTCCCAATAAGGGTTGAAATGGATTCACCGGGTCTCCAGGGAATGCATAGCATGCCTTAAGCCGGGAACCGTTAGTGGGCTGAGACGCCCGACATTACAGAATATCTGTGTCGAACTGCGCGCAGCCTGCCCAACTTCCCCGATCATACAATAGGGCAACTGTTTCCGATTTGAAACGCTGGAATTTCATCGAGGGGGTTTTGCACTCTCCGGCGGGGACTGCGTTCGTTCGACTACCTTGTGTTCCACGTAGTTGTAGGGTGGAACGTTTCGCCCGGCCAACATGGAAAGTCCCAGCTGAATCAGGCGTGCGCCGTAGGTGTCTGCCTGGTGCGAGACGGAGCCGATCAGCGGACTTCGAGGGGACGCGATTTCTTCAAGCGCCTCTTCAATGCAGTCCTGTCCCACTACGGCGACGTGACGTTCTCGCTTCAGCGCACGAGCGGCCTGGACCGCGCCCAGGGCACTGGCGTCGGTTGCTGCGGCAATTAGAATGCCCCGATCTTTCGGGTGGCGATGCAGAAAATCCAGAACCAAATGGTAGCTAATGTCCTGCAATCCGCGGCCATCCATGCGAACAAAGGCTTCGATTGGAATGTCGGGAAGACTTGAGCGCACACCTTCAAATGCTCCTGTGATGCGGCTCTGAACCAGCGGGCCCGCTTCGGCAAGGTCGAGGCCAAGAACCCAACTCGTCTTGCCGGCCCAGTTCTGCTGTGCGTAATGGGCGAGCAATTGCCCGGCCTCGAATCCGACTCGAAAATTATCGACTCCAAAAAACACTGCATGGGGGTGTGGAATATCGACGGCAATCAACGGAATGCCGGCGCCGGCAATTTTGTCTCCAATGATGGCGGCTACGTCCTGATCAACTTGAAATTCAATGACGAGATCCACGCCGCAACGCACGAATTCGTCCGCGTTTCGAACGGCAATCGTTGGATCGTACTGGTTGTCGAGGATCAAAAGGTCGATGCCGGTATCGGCGGCCGCAGCCTGCAAACTTTTTGTGACGGCTTGCGAAAAGGACATCTCAGCGGACTGGCAACCGAAGCCGAATACCTTCTTGGTGGGGCCGCTGATCGGTCGATAGAGCCCGTCTTGCGACTGCGCGATGTAACCCCGGTGGGCCAAGGTTTTCAGGATCCGATACACAGTTGTCTTTGAGATTTCTGTTCGCTGATGCATGCTTTCCAGCGACATAGGCTTGCCCTCGCGCTGGAGAATCTCTAAGACGTCGAGCGCCTTCGAGAGAACCGGGATGAGATAAAGCCGCTTGGGCGATGCCTTGGCCAACCGTGTCACCTGTAAGAAACTCTTTCCAATGCACAAAGATGTTCTCTGCGAAGGCGCCAACAAAGATCGCCTTCGCAGGAGGATTCAAACCACAATCACGCAATCCAGAACACGGGGCCCATGCACTCCCTGAATTCGAGTCATCTCAATATCCGCAGTGGCAGAGGGGCCAGAAATCAGGGTGATTGGCTGCAGACGATGCGCCTCAAGCGCGCGGAATCCCTCCGGCACAGTTTCGACAATCGTGGATGCGCGGACAACGCAAAGATGGTAGTCCGGAAGCAGGGTTAGCGCACGGCGGTTTCCGTTGGAAGTGTGACAGAGGGCAAGTGTTCCCGTGGCGGCAATCGCAACGGTGCACCCCGTCAGCACTCCGTCGCAGTCCTCAATCTCGGAATAAGAAAGTTCATTGTCGTACACAAACTTCAGACCGTCCTGAGACAACCACATTGGGTCGACATCCCGGGACACAAGAAGTTTCTGCTTGGTTCGTGACTGCAGAATGTCCGCCACCTTGGCAGCAACATCCACCGACTGGCACTTGTACACGCCTGCGCCGTAATCGATAAATCGCTCGGTGAGCAGTTGGACACGACCCGCATCCGCGAGAGAGCTGTTTTGCCGGTAGGTCCGAGGAATGGTCCGCCACGATTCGTCCGCCGTAGGTTCGCGATCTACACCTAAAATTCCTCGGTTTGCGGAACGAATGCGGGCGAGGATCTCCGACCGCGCGCTCATAGGATCATGCAATGGAATCTCACTCATGGTGGGGCTCGGAAGATTGTGGCAGGACTGCGGATGATTCGTGCCGCCCATGAAACCATTCGCGGAAGCTTTGTGCGGGAAGCGGACGAAGATCCCTGGTACGGGTCCACCTGCCGAGCACGCTCGGCAGCCGCTCAATCCAACCGCTTCGTCGAATCCAGGGCCGTTGTGCGATACGGCCGACGCGCTGCGCCATACTGAAACGCGTTGAGTTGGAAAATATCCATCGCATGGCGCGCATCACGACCGCTTCCGGATGAAGCGCGCTTAATGCCTTGGGTCTGCCGGTGACGACTCGGCCGCGGAGGTGAATCAGAATCTCCGGGATGTTGATTTTGACCGGGCACACTTCATAACAAGCGCCGCAAAGGCTGGACGCATAGGGAAGCGATTGGCCGCGTTCCATCATTGCGAGCTGCGGCGTTAAGATCGCGCCGATCGGGCCAGCGTAAACCGAGCCATAGGCATGGCCGCCGGTTTGTCGATACACGGGGCACGTATTCTGGCACGCGCCACAACGAATGCAGTGCAGTGTCTCACGCGCTTCGGGATCGCGCAGCACCTCTGTTCTGCGGTTGTCGAGCAGCACGATGTGAAACTCCTGCGGACCATCGCCAGGATGAACGCCCGTCCACACGGAGTTGTATGGATTCATCCGCTCGCCGGTTGCCGACCTAGGGAGCAATTGCAGCATGACCTCAAGATCCTGGAAGCGAGGAATGATCTTATCGATGCCCGCGACGGAGATCAGCGTCCTGGGCAATGTCAGGCACATCCTTCCGTTGCCTTCAGATTCCACAATGCAAACGCCGCCGGTTTCAGCGATCAGGAAGTTCGCACCACTGATGGCAACCGGGGTGGAAAGAAATTGCCGTCGCAAATGCAGGCGCGCGGCCTCCGCCAAATCCTCCGGTCGGTCGCCGAGGTCAGGGAGGTTCATAGTGCGGGCAAACAATTCGCGCACCTGGCGGCGATTCTTGTGCAAGGCTGGAACCACAATGTGTGACGGCTTGTCGTGCCCTAGTTGCACGATCAATTCGGCGAGGTCGGTTTCGACCGGGCTGATGCCGGCGGCTTCCAGCGCGCGGTTTAGGCCAGTCTCCTCGGTGGTCATGCTCTTGATCTTGATGACCTTGCCGGTTGAATGCTTCGCCAACTGAACCACGATAAGATTGGCCTCTGCCGCATCGCGGGCCCAGTGCACGTGGCCTCCAGCTGCAGTGCACCGATCCTCAAACTGTTCGAGGTATAAGTCGAGGTACTCGTGGGCATGGGCGCGGATCCTTTGTCCGGCCTCACGGAGCGCCTGCCAGTCGGGCATTTCGCCGACGACGCGCGCCCTTTTTCCCTGGATGATGCCAGTCGCATGGCGAAGATTGTTGCGTAATTGTGCGTCTTGCAACAACGGCAGCGCGGCGGTCGGAAAGTCGGGTGAGCGGGAATCCTTGAAGTCGTGCGCGGGGACTGGGGACATTATCGAGCGCCATTCGATGGAACACGAGAGTCACTATCACTGGCGAGAATTGTCGCGATGTGTTCCGTGCGCATGTTGGCGCGCTGGCGATGCAGCGCTCCGCCGATGTGCATCAGGCAGGAGTTGTCGCAGGCAGTGCAGACCTCGGCCTGCGTCTTCTTTATGTATTGCAGTTTTTCCTCGAGCATCGCCCCCGAAACAGCGGAATTCTTAATGGAGAAGGTACCTCCGAAGCCGCAGCACAAATCCCCAGCTTCCATGGGAATCAATTCCAGCCCGCGCACATTGCGTAACAGGCGAATTGGAACATCCCCGAGGTGCAGGTTGCGCAGCGAATGACAGCTGGAGTGGTAGGTGACGCGGTGCGGGTAGACAGCGCCGACATCCTCGACTCCAAGGCGATGCACGAGCATTTCAGTGAACTCGTACACACGTGGGAGCAATGCTGCCACTTCGGATTGAAGCGACCTGTCGCCCGAAGCAAGAGCAATTTTTTCGTAATGCTCCCGCATCATGGTGACGCAGGAAGAGGACGGGACACAGACCACTTCGCTGTCGCGGAACACTTCGACAAATCGCCGCACCAATGGCAATGCTTCCGGCTGATAACCGGTGTTGTAATGCATTTGTCCGCAGCAGGTTTGAGCATACGGAAAATCGATGGTATGCCCAAGCCGCTCCAGCACTCGCACCACCGCAATGCCTATCTCTGGAAACAGCGTGTCGTTGTAGCACGTGATAAACAGAGAGATTCGCATGGAGAACTCAATTCCAATAGCGCAGCTGTGGTGCGATGGACTCCATCTTACCGCAGTTTCGGATGTGAGTCTTTCAATACGAAAACAGTTTTCGTTTCGTTTTCGCATCGTCAATTTCGTGCTGCGGCGGGTGCGAGGTGCGCAAATCCCATTCGTGAGATAAAGAACTAAGTGTCAAGGACAACTGGTCTTACCGGACAGAGGATAATAGAAAGACATGACATCGCACGATAGCCAGAGAGAATCGTCGCCAAAAGAAGTGTTGCCAGCAGATCGCTCCGCGTCGGGCGGCAGCCGCTTTCTGCGCGCTTGTTTGCGGAAGCCGGTCGATCGAACACCGGTATGGTTTTTGCGACAGGCGGGCCGCTACATGCCCGAGTACCAAGCCGTTCGGCGTGCGCATACCTTGATCGAGATTTGTAAACGACCGGACCTGGCCGCGGAAGTAACGATTACGGCAGCGGAAAAGTTGGGCGTCGATGCCGCGATTATTTTTGCCGACCTCTTGTTGCCGCTCGAGCCGATGGGTCTCGATTTTGAATTTCAAGCCGGCGAGGGCCCCAAAGTGCATCGACCGCTTCGCAGTGCGGCGGACATCAATTCGCTAAGGACCGATCGAACCGCAGACCTTGGGTATGTCGCAGACGCCATCCGCCGAGTGGTGGCCCACTTCGGCGATCGCATGGGAATGATCGGATTTTGCGGCGCGCCGTTCACGCTGGCCAGTTACATGATTGAAGGCGGCGGCTCGCGAAATTACATTGAGACGAAGCGATTGATGTACGCGGATCCGGCAGCATGGCAAGCGCTGATGCAGAAGTTGGCGACTGTGTTAGTCGAGTATTCGGCACAGCAGGTCAAGGCGGGCGCAGACGTGATCCAGATTTTCGACAGCTGGGCCGGAGCGCTCTCCGTTACGGATTATCGGAAATATGTATTGCCGATCACGACGTCCATGGTGCGTCAGGTGCAGGCCCAGGGAGTGCCGGTGATTTATTTCGGTGTCGACACGGCGACCTTGTTGCCCAGCATGCGAGAAACCGGCGCGGATGTGATTGGACTCGATTGGCGAATTCCTCTGGATGTGGGAAGACAAGCTGTTGGACAACAATGCGCGGTACAGGGAAATCTTGATCCCATCGCGCTGTTTGCTCCCGAAGCGATCTTGCGTGCTCGCGTGGAAGAGGTGTTGCGGCAGGCTGGAGGGCATCCAGGGCACATCTTCAATGTTGGCCATGGCATTGTGCCGACGACACCGGTTGAAAATGTGCAGCGCGTAGTTCGCTGGGTGCATGAGATTTGCGCACAGATGAAAGGTGAAGGCGTGGGTCAGTCGCATGCCAGCGTGCCGAGGACAGTATGACAACGCCAATCCAGAGGAATGCCTCGGCCGGGATAGCCGAGCAGCGCAAATTTGCGGTACTGTTGCTTGCGCACGGTACTCCAGATACGGTCGATGAGATTGCGGAATATCTGAAGAACGTTGTTAGCGGGCGAGCCATGCCGCAGCATGTTGTGGAAGAGATTCAAAGCCGCTACGCGCAAATTGGCAAGAGTCCGCTGACGGAGTGGACGCTGCAGCAGGCGACGCTATTGCAGCAGAAAATTGGATTACCCGTCTATGTCGGCATGCGAAATTGGAAGCCTTATATAGGTGACACGGTGCGACAGATGCGCGCGGATGGGGTGACGGACGCGGTGGCAATTTGCCTGGCGCCACAGAATTCCCGCACCAGTGTGGGTCTGTACCGACGGGCAGCGTACGCAGAAGCGGGAAATGCGTTTCGATTTCACTTTATCGACGCGTGGGCAGACCATCCTCGGCTTGCGGATGCATTTGCGGATCGCTTACGCCCGACTTGGAAAGAGGCGTGCGCCTCTGTAGGGGAAAAAGTTCCGGTATTATTTACCGCCCACAGCGTGCCTTGCCGCACTATTCAGGTCGCAGGTGCGGCCAGTCAACCGAGCCACTCGCACTCGATGACACAGCCAAAAAGCGGTGAAGGTTCTCCCGGGGCAATGCCGTCTGGACCTGTGCGCCCGACAATGGAGGAGCGCTCTTATGCGCTGCCACCCGGTTCAGCCAGCGGGCCTGATCCATATGCAATCGAGACAAAACATACAGCGACCCTGGTTGCAGAACGGCTCCTGCCCGACGGGCTGACTTCGCGCGACTGGTACTTTGCGTTTCAAAGCCAGGGCATGTCAGGCGGGCCCTGGATTGGTCCAACAGTTGAGGAGACTCTCGAATGCTTTCATAGGGACGGCCATCGGGGCGTGGTGTTGCAGCCCATTGGTTTTCTCTGCGATCACGTCGAAATTCTGTATGACATTGACATTGCATTTCAGGCAACAGCCCGGAAATTAGGATTGGAGTTGTTTCGGCCCGAGTCGCTGAACGCTTCTCCTTTGTTGATTGCCGCGTTGGCGGATCTGGCCTCTCAGGGCCTTCTGCAGCTTGGCGCTGCGCAGTTGGAAGATCCAGAGGCAGTTGTGTCATCCAATAAAAAATGAAGCGAATCGCCATCATTGGGGGCGGCATTGCCGGAGTTGCGGCCGCTTTTGAATTCATCCTGCAGCAGCGTGCGGGCGCAGACATTGAATTTGTTTTGTTTGAAGCGACGTCTCGATTGGGTGGCACAGTCGAAACCGTTCGACGTGATGGATTCGTCGTTGAATGCGGACCCGACAGTTGGGTGACCGAAAAGCCCTGGGCGCGCGAACTTGCGATTGAGCTGGACCTTGAAAGCGAGTTGGTTGCTTCCAATGATGAGAAGCGGAAAACATATATAGCCGAAGACAACGCCCTGATCGCCATGCCGGACGGCATGCGTATGATGGTGCCGACGAAATGGGAGAGCGTTCTAAGTTCGCCGCTCTTCAGCGAGCAGGCGAAGCTGGCGTACCTCCGCGAACCAGAACTTGCGGAACAATTGAAAGCCAACGCGCTTGATGTTGGCGATGGTTATCGCGATGAATCGGTTCGCGATTTTGTTGGGCGGCATTTCGGTGAAGAAGTTGCCAGTACGATTGCCGCGCCCCTGCTTGCCGGAGTTTTCGGCGGAGACATTGCAAAGTTGAGTGTGCGAGCAGTCATGCCTACGTTCGTTGCACTTGAGCGAGAGCATGGCAGCCTCGTCTTTGGACTGCAGCAGCGGTTGCAAACGGGGAAGAAGTCCGCCCCCATTTTCACTTCGCTGAGGAGTGGACTGGGGGCGCTGATCACGGGGATAGAATCTCTTATTCCAGAGCGAAGTCTTCAGCGGAACGTTGCCGTGGAAGCGATCGAGCACAGCGCAGGAATGTGGCGGATTCACTGGACACATGGTGGAGTGACGCATCCATTTGAGGCAAGCTTTGATGCGGTTGTGGTTGCGACTCCGGCAGCAACCACAGCAAGGCTTTTGACGCCGGTCGATAGCCGCATTGGAGAGTTTTTGCCGCAGCAATCCTCATCCGCGATTGTGGTGGCCCTGGGATTTGATGGGGACCAGGCGCGTTCGATGCGGATCCCTGCAGGATTCGGATTTCTGGTTCGGCAACACGAGCTGCCTCCGGATCAGGGTGGGGAGCTTGATGCCAATCTGGCCCCAGAAGTGGGCGATGATGCTGCGCAGCAAGCACTGCTCGCGTGCACTTTTCTCAATCAGAAATTTCCGCATACAGCGCCTGTCGGCGCAATATTGCTGCGCGCTTTCTTTGGAGGACCCTCCGCTCCAGACCTTCTGGCACACGATGATGCCACGTTGATTCGGCTGGCTAGAACGCTGTTGGAACGGTTCCTGGGCAAGCTGCCTGAGCCGTCGGTGGGGCTCGCTCGACGGTGGCCGACCTCACTCCCACTATATGAAGTAGGGCACCAAGAGCGAATAGCGGCACTAGATCTTCGCGTAGCCAAGCTCCCCAATCTTCGACTAATCGGCAACGCGTATCGAGGAGTTGGACTCCCCGATTTGATTCGTTCCGGCAGGGCGGCTGCGCGGCAGATCGTCGCCGGGTGAGATGCTGCGCACATGTGCAATATCTTTCGGTTAAATCGGCAGCATTTGGTTCGCGGCGGTTAGCTCCGTTACTCGTACTTGAGGGATTCGACGGGATCCATCTGGGCAGCGCGTGTGGCGGGCAATGTCCCGAAAAGAATTCCAACCAGCATCGCCGTTGATAAGGAAATGACGACGGACCAAGGCGAAATAGGAATCGTGTACGCGGGGAATATGAAACGGACAGATAGGGGAAGCGCCAGCCCTAGCAGGGTGCCGACAACGCCGCCGCTGAGCGAAATGAGGATGGCTTCGGCAAGAAATTGAAGTTGGATTTCTCGATATGTGGCGCCGACGGCTTTGCGAATTCCAATTTCACGTATGCGCGATCGGACCGTCGCTAGCATGATGTTCATAATGCCCACTCCGCTGACGGCCAGCGTGATCGCAGAAACCAACAGCAGGACGAGAGTCATGATGTCCGCGATGTGTGCCGCAGTTTCCACGAGTGCCGTGTATTCCACCACGTCGTAAACCGACCCCGCGCGATGGCGAGACTGGATCACCGCTGCGATCTCATTCCGCGCCCGCGGCGTATCGCCAAAATTCCGAACGGAAAAAAATAATTGCTTTACGGCGTTGGTTCCCGTGAAATATCGCCCCACGGGGTAGGGAATCAGGATCGTCTGCTGTGCAATTTCCGACATTCCCCACGAGTTGACCTTTTCTTTGAAGACGCCAATGATCGTGAAGGGAATGCCTCGTATCGTAAACGTTCGATTGATGGCGCGATCCGCAGTGCCGAAGAGGTTCTCGGCAAACGGAACCGTAACCACCGCCACTTTGGCATGGCTAAGAGTATCCTCCTGATCGAAAAAACGGCCGTACAGAACTACAAGATTTCGCACATCCCTATATTGAGGAGAAACACCGAGAATCAGGATGTCCTTCACTTTACCGTCTCCGAAGCTGATCGGGACCAGCATTTCCAGCATTGGTGAAGACCAAATGATGCCGGGAACCTGCTGGTCGACAGCAGTCAGATCCTCATAGGTAAGGGAATCCGGATTCATGCCGCCGCACTGACAGTCCGCAACAATCATGTTGGCGCCAATTCCCTGGATAAGATTGATGGCGTACTGCCTGCCGGTCAGTCCAATGGTGGCAACAAGAATTACGGAGGCCGACCCCATGACCATTCCGAGGGCGGTCAATGCGAAGCGCACCTTGTTATTGCGAAAGCTATCGAAGGCGAGAGACAGAATCTCGCTGAGCACCATGGTTTTTTTGGCGCTGGCCAGCGTACGGGCAAAAGACGAAGTGTGTGTGTTGGCAGCAGCCATGAGTGTAAATAAAGTTACAGGCGCCCTGACTCCAGCTGACAGCTACGCTGCAGCTTAGGCACCTCTCCAAGCATACCGCTTGAGATTGATTCGCAGCGGGTTCCGGACCCGTTGAAGTTCAGAAGCAGACGTGAAGTGGCGCTCTTGAAGGAACATCCGGAGGGGAATGTCAGCTTGGATGCCGGGTCACCTTTGCGATCCACAAGAAGTTTCCACCGTTGCTCGTTATAGCTGGAAGCCGGCCACCGGATAGCATCAAACAGTTTCGTCAAGTCGGAAGCCCTAATTGGACGGTTGGCGAAAGCTCTCGGACTCCAGCGCCGTAGTATTGTCTCGTCCAAGCCGGGAACGAAATCCGCATGTCTCAGCGTTTCAATGGCTTTCGGGCTGGTGAACATCGATCATCTCCCGCTCGATAAGATGATGGAGCGGGGTTTACCGCTTCAATTTAAGTGGACGATTCGTCGCTGCTCGTTCACCGAAGAGAGCTGGCACCAATTACTATTTGCTTGCCAAAAGCGTGGCCGGATTGAAATTATCCTGTCCCCCGAACGAGAGAATCGCGCGTTCCGCTCGTGTCGCCGAGTAGCCAACTGACATCTCAAGGCTAGGGTGCCAATCGTGAAGGCTCAGCTCCTGCAAGCCTGTCTCTTCGGTTCAGTCTTATTTGCGTATATGTCCGCAGGTTGGGCGCGCCAAATTGACATGCCTCGCCCTTGGCATGGGCCTCCGTGGAGCAGCCCAGTTGCATCCTCGCAGATGATCCATGTTGGCGGAGCATCGATTCAGATAGACTTTGCTCCCGGCTCCCTCGATGTACCGCAGAGGGATGTCGTCCAATGGATCGATACCGCTGCCCGCGCCGTTTCAAAATACTATGGCAAGTTTCCGGTGGCTCGTGCGCGGGTGCTTGTCGTGCCCATTGCGGACGAACGCGGAGTGCTGACTGGCACCACCTGGGGCGACGTCGATGGCTTCCCGGCATTCACAAGAATGCGACTCGGCCAACACACGACCGAGCAGACCCTTGCGAGCGATTGGACAATGACGCACGAATTTGTGCATACCGCCCTGCCCTCGCTTTCCCCGGATCATCATTGGCTGGAAGAGGGGCTGGCAACGTATGTGGAACCCATCGCGCGAGCGCAGATCGGTACTTTGTCTCCCGAGCAGGTTTGGGGAGGAATGGTGCGTGACATGGGGAAGGGCGAACCGCAACCCGGTGAAGATGGATTAGATCAGACGCATACCTGGGCGAATACTTATTGGGCGGGCGCACTATTCTGCCTGATGGCAGATGTGTCCATACGTGAGAAGACCGCGAATGGAAAAGGGTTGCAAGATGCGTTGCGCGGGATCCTCACCGCAGGCGGATCGATTGATGACGACTGGACCATCTCTAAGGTGCTGGATGTAGGAGATCGAGCCACTGGCACGGCTGTGTTAGCTGACCTCTACAAGAAAATGGGAAATACATCCTATGCTCCGATCGATTTGGACCTGATGTGGCAGCGGCTCGGTATCCACTCCGGCGGCGGCAAAATCAAGTTCGATGACCATGCTCCATGGGCCGATCTGCGCAAAGCGATTACGACTGCCCGCTGAAGGCCGGGAGATCGGCGGAAGCGCCTCTGAACTTTTCAGAGTTTTTCACTTTGAGAGGTGCATCCCTCTCGAGCCCACTGAGGATGTTTGCGTCACTGCCGTTGCTGTTGTGTCTGGAGCACAATGACAGCGCCAATCCGAATGTCGCTCGTTCTGCTGACTGGTTGAGCCGACGATTGCTTCGATCAGAGAGTGCCGTCACTTGCGTAACTGATCAGCGTGGCACGGGATGCCTGCAGTTACTCCGCCCATCTGCTGGTAGAATGCACACAACACTGAGGGGCTTCACTCATGCGGCCTATATATTCTTCTCAATCGCGTTCGCTGGTGCGGACTGTTTCCTCCGTAGTTCTGGCTGCTGTATTGGCACTTACAATTTCGAAAATCGTGCGGGCCGATACCCCCATGACGGAAGCGGCGTATGCTGCGGATCCGGCGGCGATGATGAATGCCTATCGCCATGTGGAGGCGGCCTCTGTATCCGACGCCATTGAGCAGCTATTGCACGAGAAGCGATACATGTCACATCACATGCAATCTATTTTCCCCACTAAATTTGCAGGTCCGGCGCTGACGGTCACACTGGTGAAAGAGGAGAACCATGATCCTGATTCACTCTCAGGGATGCTGAAGGCAATTGACTCCGGGGGGCCTGGCTCTGTCTTTGTGATGACAGTCCAAGACGGCGCGGATATTGCTGGGATGGGCGGTCTAATGGGTACAGCCATGCTTGCGCGAAACTTTTCTGGTGCTGTAATTGACGGTGGCGTGCGCGACCTGCCGCAGCTGAAGAAAATTGGTTTTCCTGTTTATGCGCTCGGACCGGTGCCGTCTACTTCTGTCGGGCATTACCGCTTTGCCGGTATGAATGTTCCCGTCGTCTGTGATGGCGTACCGGTGGCTCCGGGCGACATCATAGTGGCTGATCAGGACGGTGTTGTCGTAGTTCCTCGAGACAATGCTGCCGATGTGCTGGTCCTAGCGCAAAAGCTAGACTACAGCGAACACTCCATGTATCCATATATTGAGAAATTTCACTCTATCGAAGAGGCGGTCAAGCGGTTTGGGCGACTCTAATACGCAACGCACTGATCGTATCGCCGGTGTGTAGGTGCCTAAAAAAGAGACCTACATTCACTAATTGGATTAAGCCATTACACATCACCCACAGGAGAATACGTCCAATGAAAGAACCATCCAGAAGATCCCTGCTCAAGAATGCGGCCACCGTTGCCGCAGCGGTAACGGGTGGCGCAATGCTGACCAACACGGCGGCAGCGCAAACGACGGAGAAACCCGAGAAGAAGAGCTATCCTGCGCCACAACCCGGCAAGAAACAGCTCTTTTCGAGCGCCGTTTCCTACGGTAATTTGCTCTTCCTTTCCGGAGTGGGTGCACATTTTAAAGGCACGATTGAAGAGCACACGCAGCATGTCCTCGACGAACTGCAGAAGAACCTTGCCAGCGCCGGATCCTCGATGGAGAAGGTGCTGAAGGTGAATGTGTACCTGAACGACCTGAAGGACTATGACGCGATGAACAAGGTCTACCATGACGCACCTTGGGGTAGCATTCCGCCGGTAAGGACGACGGTCGCTCCCGCTGGAGGTATCCCGGGCAATTCACTGGTTGAGATCGATATGATTGCCTATATCTAACTCTAGTTGCGCTTGGAACTGCGTCAGGAAAGAAGGAGGCATCGGGCCTCCGTTAATGGCCGCGGGTTGTCCTTATGGACAATTGACCTACTAATGGTTCTGAAAAATTAGGACGCCTGGGGGTGTTCTGGTTCGACCAACCGGTTCCGTTCCTGTCCCCTCGCGTGCGACCACATGTTTGTAGGGTGGAGTAGTTGCCAGATGTCAAAAGTGAAAGGTATACGACTCCGCTACATCCTGGCGTTCTGGCTATTTATATTGAGCGCGGTCGCATTCTTAGACCGCACAAATATATCGATCGCTGGACTGGAGATTAGCCAGGAATACGGATTAGGGAACCAGCGGCTGGGATGGATCTTTAGTTCGTTTCTGATTGGCTATGCCGTATTTCAATTGCCGGCAGGATGGTTGTCGTCGCGATTCGGACCGCGTCGAGTGTTGACCTTGGGAGTGCTGTTATGGGGAGCAATGACGGCACTGACCGCGATGCTGCCAACGACAATCGAGCATGCGGTGCTGCTATTAATTGGGGTGCGTTTTGTGCTGGGGGCAGGAGAGTCGGTCATTTATCCGGCAGCCAACCAATTTGTGGCGCGATGGGTGCCGCTGCAGGAGCGCGGCGTAATTAATGGACTGATTTTTGCTGGCGTGGGGGCCGGCAGTGGACTTACCCCGCCAATGCTGACCTGGCTGATCAGCCACCATGGCTGGCGATCCGCATTCTGGTTCAGTGCCACAGTGGGTTTTATTGCAGCAATCGTGTGGTGGCTGATTGCCCGTGATACTCCGGAGGAACATCCGGCCGTGCAGCTGGCGGAGTTGCTGGAGATCCAAAAAGGCCTGAACGTTCGGAATGCTGTCAGTGAAAGTGAGAAGCCAGCCATCCGCTGGCGAGCAATTTTCCATCGGCGCGACCTGCTGGTGTTGATGATGAGCTACTTCAGCTTTGGTTATATCGCATGGATATATTTCAGCTGGTTTTTTCTATACATGGCGCAGGTGCGGGGATTTGATCTTCGATCCAGTGCGCGTTACGCGATGCTGCCGTTTCTGTCGATGACTGTGTGCTGTCTTGCCGGAGGAGTTCTGAGCGACAGGTTGACCCAGCGGTATGGGTTGCGAGTTGGTCGCTGTCTTCTGGCGTCATCGGCGATGGTAGTTACGGCGCTGTTCCTGGTGATCGGGTCACAAACGGAGAGACCACAGCTGGCCGGTTTGATTCTCGCCGGAGGAGCAGGCGTGCTCTATATTTCGCAGAGCTCATTCTGGTCCGTTTCTGCAGATATCGCTGGAGATAATTCCGGCATCTTCTCGAGCATCATGAATATGGGTGGCCAGATCGGCGGAGCCGTCACGGCATCGCTGACTCCCTGGATAGCGCTGCGTTATGGATGGACGACCTCTTTTGCCATTGCCGCCTCGCTCGCACTTGTCAGCGCTGCTGGCTGGCTGACGGTGCACCCGGAGCGTCCTCTTGACGGGAAACCCGCAATTTAGGCCAACGGCATTTCGCAAAGCTTTGGATCATGTTTTCTTAAGTTATGGCTTGTTTCAACATGTTACCTTTATGTATATTTAGGGGCATCGCAAAGGGAAGAAGTGAGTGTGTTCGGGTTCCAACTCAAGGCCCTCATTCGAGAGGGTTCTGCCAGGTTCACTAAGAATGCACGCCGCCCATTGAGAGCCACTTCACGACAACTATGGAGAGACTCACCATGATCTCAAGTGCGCCAACAAACGTTGCCGATCGTAGAAATGGCTTTAGGTATCGCTGTTCTCGTAACAGATAAGGAGCGCTATGTTACCTGTGGATGAGATTCAACCTCATATGAATGACCGAAGGTCATTCCTCAAGCTGCTGTCAGCGGCTCCGCTGTTTGCCACAATCGGCAGTCGCAGCCTGGCCTCTGC
>JAJYBW010000401.1 GCA_021778815.1 Acidobacteriota bacterium
TTCGAAAAGAGGTGGACGCCGCGGACCTGCTGCGCCCGCTGATTGGTGTTTTTTTGGTCGATTCAGGCCCCGGCTGGCAGTCCAGCGCCCGCCGCCTGGTTGACATCCTTATCGCCGGCTCCCGCCCAACGAAGGTACGGGCTTCTCGCCGCTCCCAAACGACTGGCTAGCGTTTACCAATCGCGAACCACGGCGCGGTGCGGTAGGAATCTGCTACGAGCCATGCGGCCGCCGTCAACACACAAGAGAGAATCGTCTCGCTCCATTGGAAATTGCTTTTGGAGCCTGCCGCGGTCACGATCGGGACCCACACCAGCAGCGTGAACATGCCAATCTCAAGGGTCGAAAGAGCCGCAGCCAGCCGCGCAAACACATTGATGAGAATCCCGACGCCTGCCGCAATAAAGGCACAGCCGAAAAAATATGCCCAGAACACATGCCACGGCAGCCAATGCGGCACAAGCGAAACCGTGTCGGGCAAATCCATAAAGTGGGCCGAGCCGTAAAAAATCATGGCCAGGCCATATAGCGCCCTGGCGATCCGCAATCCCTTCGCGCCACTGATGAAACCCAGTTTCTGCCGGTCCCATTCTGTGGCGAACCATGTGTAGAGCACCCAGGCCGCCGCCATCGTCACCGCGACATCGCAGCCGCCGAAGAATGTCCCCAGATTCGGCGTAAGAACGATGGAGGGCAAGCGAAACAGCACAAGCCAAAGAAAGAGGGTAGTCAGAAGCACTCGCGTAGACAAAGCCGCCGTCCGTCGCCACAGCAGTCCAGTACCGCATGCCAGGCAAATGATGGCGCACAGGTAAACCAGCACCATCCGCGCGGGTATTCCTTGCGGGACCGGATCCCATACCGGCGCAAAATTTCCGTTGCGCAGCCCAATGATTCCAAGGGCGAGGATGCCGATGGCAAAGACCAGATGACCCACGCTCGCAACGCGCATTGTCCCGCCCCTTCGGCGATGGTTTCAGGCGATTCGCTACAGCGACTCTTGTACTCCCTGAAGCGCACATTCAGCAATACGGATTCATGTGCGGGCAACTTTCTGTTTGCTACACTGCCAACAACCGATCGACTCGCGTCCGCATGAACCTCGTTGAACTGAATCAAATATCGAAAACCTACGACACCAAGGTGGCCGTCGATGCGCTCAGCCTGCAGATTGAGGCCGGCAAGATGTTTGGGCTCCTGGGTCCCAACGGCGCCGGCAAAACCTCGACCATCCGCATGATGATCGGGATTACGATGCCGGATTCCGGCACGGTCACGTTGTTCGGCCAGCCGTTTTCCCGCAAGAATCTGACCCGCGTCGGCTATCTGCCGGAGGAACGCGGCCTGTACAAAAAGATGAAGGTAATCGATCAGCTGGTTTTCCTGGGGCAGTTGCACGGCCTGGATGCGACGCTGGCGAGAACGCGCGCTCGCCAGTGGTGCGAGCGCTTGCAGATCCTCGATGCGATCGACCTGAAGACCGAAGAGCTGTCCAAAGGCATGCAGCAGAAGATTCAGTTCATCTCCACGCTGCTGCACGAACCCGCGCTGATCATTATGGATGAGCCCTTCTCCGGCCTGGATCCGGTGAACACGCAGTTGCTGCAGGAGACGTTGCTGGAGCTGAAGAACGCCGGCAAAGCCATCCTGTTCTCCACCCATCGCATGGACCAGGTGGAAAAACTGTGTGACTCCATTTGCCTGGTGGACCATGGAAGGGCGGTTCTGTCCGGCGGCATGCGGGAGCTGAAATCCCGCTATCCGCGCAACCACGTGGTCATCGATTTTGAGGGCGACAACTCCTTCGTGAACCATCCCGCGGTCAAGGAGTACAAAGCCTTCGCCGGCCACGTTGAGATTCAACTGCGCGACGGCGCCGACGCACAGGACCTTCTGCGGGCGGCCTTTCAGAACGCGAAGATTTATAAGTTTGAGTTGATGGAGCCATCCCTGGAAGAAATCTTTATCCAAACCGTTGGGAGGCGCGTCGATGCGTGAAGCCCTGTTGATTGCCAAACGAGAATATCTGGAGCGGGTCCGCAGCAAGGCTTTCCGCATCAGTACGGTCCTGATCCCGCTGGTCTTTGCCGCCGTTTTTGGCATGGGAGCGTTCTCCGGAAAGATGGCCAGCGGAGCCAGAAACATTGTCGTCGCGTCGAACGATCCGGTGCTGGCGCAATGTACCCGCACGGAATTGCTTCGGGTGCGTACCGATAAAGAAGACGCGAACGGTCGGCGAAACACACCGCCCGCTCACCTTCGCGTCGAAATAAAATCCCCCGTTGCAGAAAGCGATCTGGCTGCCCTGAGTCATCAGGTGGAGTCGAAAGCCATCGACGGTTATCTGTGGCTGAACGTGCAGCCGGGGCAAGCCGTGCCGGAGGCGACCTATGTTTCCCGCGGATCGGCGGACTTTATCGGCGCCGACAAAATGCAGGGCGCCATTGGCGATGCGCTGGTGCGTGAAGCGCTGATGAAGCACGGAGTGGCCAGCGCGCAGGCGGATGAATTGTTGCGCGATGTCGACCTGAAAACCCAGCAGGTCAAGAACGGTGCGGCGGTTGCCTCTGATGCCAGCAAAGGCTTCTGGGGCGCTTACATCATGACCTTTTTCTTGTATTTCGCAGTGGTGTTTTACGGAATGAATGTGGCCCATTCGGTGGTCGCAGAAAAAACATCCCGCGTGTTTGAAGTGCTTCTGGCAACTGCCAAACCGGAATCCCTGATGGCCGGCAAGCTGCTGGGCGTGGGTGCGGCAGGGCTGACGCAAATGGCCGTGTGGATTACGGCGGCGCTGCTGCTCAGCGCGTCCGCAGTCGGGGCGGAACTCGGCCAGGGCGGCCTGGCGGCGTACGGCGTCACGCCAGTCCAATTGGTATTCTTCATCCTGTTTTTTCTGCTCGGCTTCTTCTTCTACAGCGCGCTCAGCGCCGGTTTCGGCGCCACCGTCAGCCAGGAATCAGAAGTGCAGCAATTCAGCATGATCCTGGTCATGCCGCAATTGGTGGGCTTGATCCTGATGGTCTACATCCTCGGCAATCCCTCGGCGTGGCCGGTGGTGTTGCTGTCGCTCTTCCCGCCCTGCACTCCCATTGTGATGTGCCTGCGCATGTCGGCGATGGTGGTGCCGTGGTGGCAACTGGCCCTGTC
>JAJYBW010000029.1 GCA_021778815.1 Acidobacteriota bacterium
ACAAAACCGAGTTGTCAGGTTCAGTGGCATCATTCCCTCCGGCGTAATTAGGAAGTTTTTTCAGGGAACTTGCGGGGGACTTCAGGGTACATCACACCGGCGTCGGTTGCACGCTTGGACTGGGTGAGCGAGAGATTTATTTCGCCGGGACGATATTGGCGTCGCCGGAGCGAGGCTGCGGCTCTGAACGTATCGTGGTACAGCGCTATCGCAGCAGCTCTTCCAGTTCCAGCGACAATTCTGTCTTTTCGTCGCGATATTTCACGATGACCGGCGTATAGAGGCTCAGTCCCCACTCCGCAGCTTTGCCGCGAGAGATGGCGCGCGCCCCCGCAACCACCACGGCGTCCTCAGGAATCACCAGAGGGCTGTTCTCGGTGGCCCGCAGAATTTCTCCACGCACAATGTCATACACCGGGGTCGAGCGCGTCAGAATGACACCAGCGCCCAGCACGGCCCTCTTCCGTACCAGCGTGCCTTCATACACGCCGCAATTGCCGCCGACCAGAACATCATCTTCCAGGATGACCGGGCTTGCGTTCACCGGTTCCAGCACGCCGCCAATCTGCGCCGCCGCGCTCAGATGTACATTGCGTCCAATTTGCGCGCAGGAGCCGACCAGGGCGTGGGAGTCGATCATGGTCCCTTCGTCCACGTATGCGCCGACGTTCACATACATCGGCGGCATGCAGACCACACCCGGCGCCAGGTAAGCGCCGCTGCGAACCGCAGAGCCCCCGGGGACGACGCGGACGCGTCCTTTGGTGGTGAATCGCTGGGCGGGATAAGTATGTTTGTCGACAAACGATAAGTCTGTCCCGGATTCAACCAACTGGCCGATACGAAATCCCAGCAGAATGCCGCGCTTCACCCACGCATTCACTCGCCAGCCGTGTGGTTGAGTGGGATCGGGCTCGGCGGCACGAATGCTCCCGCTCGTCAGCGCGTCGCGCAGCTCATAAAACGTCGACTCGCTCTCGGCCGCATCACCGGCCTGCGCGTTATGCTGGAAGGCCGCATCGATGCGGGATGCAAGTGAGGCTTGAGACACAGTTCCACGTCCTCCGGATCGGTTTGATGGATGGATTGCGATGATGGCTCCGAAACGCCGGGCTAGGCGTTCGGACTGGCTGCTGCCGTCACCGCGGTCACAGGCGGCTTTCCTGCCGAAACCGGCTCCAGCAATCCAAGTTCGTGAACCAGCTTTTCAAGGTACGCCTTGGTCTTTGGTACTACGGGCAGCATCGGCAGGCGATACTCCTCCTGAATGCGTCCCATCAAAGCCAGAACGCACTTGACCGGCTGCGGATTCGGCTCAATAAAGTTGCCGATAATCAACGGATAGTATTTGCGATACAGTTGCCGCGCCAGCGTCCAGTCGTGATTCAGCGCCGCGTCCGTCATGCGCGTCATCTGCGCAGGGATGGCATTTGCCGCAACAGAAATAACCCCCACGCCACCGACGGAAAGGATGGGCAGAGCCAGGTTGTCGTCGCCCGCGAACACTTTGAAGTGATCGGGCACAGCGTGAACGACTTCTGTAATCTGCTGCAGATTTCCGCTGGACTCCTTGATGCCGACCACGTTAGGAATCTCCGCGAGGCGTGCCGTCGTCTCCGGCAGCAGATTGATGCCGGTGCGGCTGGGGATGTTGTAGAGCAGCACCTGGAGATGGGTATTCTCCGCAATGGCGCGGAAGTGGAGGTACTGGCCTTCCTGTGTTGGCTTGGTGTAGTAGGGATTGGCTGTCAGCACTCCGTCAACGCCCGGGATAGCCTGCAGCTTCTTGACGCGATCAATGGCCTGCCGAGACGTATTGTGACTGCAGCCAACGAAAATCGGCACGCGACCTTCCGCCGCCTCGACGACCACGCTCACCAGGCGGAGCCATTCCGACTCCAGCAGGGCGCACGCTTCCCCCGTAGACCCAGTGGGAACAAGGAAGTGGATGCCGCTTTCAATTTGCCAGCGAACCAGGCTCTTCAGGGCTTGCCAATCCACATCGCCGTTAGAAAGAAACGGCGTGACCAATGCCGTACCACATCCCGATAGCTCCATATCTTCGAAGTCTACAACGAAGATGCAACCGGATACATCGTTCGCAAGAAAACGTTGTGAATAATCGGGACGCTATGATTGCGCAATGACCGGCGAGAAAGCTTAGGAGAGGATCTGCGGAAATACATCTTGAAAATCGAAGGAGCCCCTGCGGGTGGCCAGCCATTCCGCGCCGCGAACTGCTCCATAGGCAAAGCTGCGCCGCGACAGCGCTTGATGCTCCACGACGATTCGCTCATTGTCGGAGCTGACTTCCAACCGATGCGTTCCGATTGCATCCTTCACTCGGTGTGCATCGATCGTGGCCGAGGCTCCATACGCCGTCGCCTCCAAAACTTTCTGCAGGGTCAGCGCGGTGCCGGAAGGAGAATCGAGCTTCTCGGTGTGGTGGGTCTCCTCGATCTTGAACTGATAGCCACCCGCCTGATTCCCCAGCAGTTTCGCCAATTGATACAGCAATTGAACGCCGAAAGAAAAATTTGTGGAGTAGAGAAGTCCCGCATTCTTGCGCGCAGTCAGAGCTCGCATGTCTTCCAGGTGCTGGTACCAGCCGGTTGTGCCCACCACGACTTTGGCGCCATTGGCCAGACAGGCGCGAAGGTTCTTAACGACAGCCTCTGGCGTTGTGAAATCGATGAGGACATCGAACGAGGCCAAGTTGGGCGCGGTGAGCGAGCCGGCATCCCTGTTTTCTTTTTCTTCCAGCGTCTGCACGCTGTGACCGCGTTCGCGCGCGATCTCCGTGACCACTCGTCCTGTTTTCCCTTGACCGATGATCAGCATGCGCATGACACTAGCTCCTTTTCGCGGCGACAGCGGGAGGTGTGGAAACGTCGGCCAATGGCTGGCGTGCTTCCACGTCGAAAATCTCCGGGTCGGGATCCTGGAAAAAATGCTGGTGCAGCGATCGAACTGCCTCTTCCACGTCGTCTTCTTCGATCATAAAACTCATGTTGATCTCCGACGCGCCCTGCGAAATCATCCTGACGTTGACGTGACGGATGGCAGTGAATACCTGCGCGGCAATCCCTCGCTGGCCGCGAATATTCTCGCCGACCATGCAGATCAGAGCCTTGCGGCCTTCATACTTCACATCAGCCAGCTGGCTCAGGTCGGCCGCGATCGCCGGCAGCCGATCGTTCGAATCCACGGAAAGGGAGACGCTCACCTCCGAGGTCGAAACCATATCGACGGCGCATTTATGTTTGTCGAACACATCGAAAATCGCTTTCAGATAACCATGCGTCATCAACATGCGGCTGGCGACAACGTCGATGATGGTGAGCTTGCGCTTGATCGCGATCGATTTGAACGGCGTGCGTGAATGTCGCGCGATGGCGGTGATCTGCGTGCCCGGATTGCTGGGGTCTTTCGAGTTCAGCACCCACACCGGAATATTTTTTTGCACCGCAGGAAGAATCGTGGCCGGGTGCAACACCTTCGCTCCAAAATAGGCTAGCTCCGACGCTTCTTCAAAGCTGATCGTCTTGACTCGCAGCGCATCGGAGCACACGCGCGGATCGGTGGTCATAATGCCGTTCACGTCCGTCCAGATTTCGATGGAGTGTGCGTTCAATCCGCGTCCGATGAGCGCGCCGGTAAAATCCGATCCTCCGCGGCCCAGTGTCGTCGTGACGCCTTTTTCAGTGGCGCCGATAAAGCCGCCGAGCACGGGAACATGTCCCTTTTCGAGCAGAGGTAGAACATGCTGACGCAGTTGGTGCTCAATCTTTTCTTCCAGCGGCGTCGCCTTGCCGTGGTCGCCGTTGGTCACAATGCAGGTGCGCGCGTCGACGTGGATTCCGTTCAGGCTGGATTGCGCGTAGAGCGCGCCGATCATGTGGCTCGACAACCGTTCCCCGTAGGAGGCGACCAGATCGGTGGTGCGTGGCGTCAGCTCCTGCACCGCAGCCAGGCCGCGAAGCAAATCGTCGAGCGCCTCGAACTGCTCCTCCATCCACGCGTGGGCCGACGCGATGGAAGCTCCAGTCAATAACGCGGACACTGCATCGAGATGGCGGTTTCGCAGGCGGGAACTAATGGCAAGCGCGCCGGTACGGTCCCCGCGCTCTGCGGCTGCTGCGGCGGCCAGCAATTGATCGGTCACCTTAGCCATGGCACTCACCACGACCACCGGTGTGAGTCCGCGCGCACGGCGGCTTTCGACAATTTCCGCGGTGCGGGCAATCGCTGCCGGGCTCTCAACCGAGGTACCGCCGAACTTCATCACAACGATTTTCATCGCGCCACTCATGGCTTCCGTCCAGACGGCAGTAGTTTGCCCTGCGACGCAAGCAGTTCCGCATTCAACAGCGCGGCGCCCGCCGCCCCGCGAATTGTGTTGTGCGACAGCACGGTAAACTTCCAGTCCAGCAGGGAACAGGGCCGCAACCGGCCCACTGTCGCTGCCATGCCGCGTCCACGCATGCGATCCAGGCGAGGCTGGGGGCGATCTTCCGCGGGATTGAACTCCACCGGCTGATCCGGTGCGGTGGGAAGATTCTGTCCGCGGAGCGGCTGAAATTCTCTCCAGGCTGCAAGGATTTCTTCGCGGCTTGGCTTGCTGGCCAGCTCGATGCTGACGCTTTCCGTGTGGCCATCTTCCACCGCGACGCGATTGCAGTGGGCGCTCACTTTCGCGTCCAGCAGCGTGACCCGGGAATTTTCTAGCTTTCCAAGCAAACGACTCGTCTCAGCTTCCAGCTTCTCTTCTTCGTTCTTGATGAAGGGGACTACGTTGCCCAGAATGTCGAGCGATGGAACGCCCGGATAGCCGGCGCCGCTGATCGCCTGCATGGTGCTGACAAACACGGAACGCAGACCGAAGCGCTCTGCCAGAGGCTTCAAGGCCATCACCAGTCCAATCGCGGAACAATTGGGATTGGTCACGATGTAGCCGCGCTTCTGACCGCTCTTGGTCGCGCCATTCCAGTTCTGTTGCGGAATCAGCGCCAGATGGTCCGCGTTCACCTCTGGAATTACCAGCGGCACGTCCGCTTGCATACGAAAGGCGCTGGAATTCGAAATGACAGCGCAACCGGCGGCCGCGAATTTCGGCTCCAGGTCGCGGGCGATATCAGTGTCAAGCGCGGCGAAAATAATTTCGGGAACGCCCTCCGGATTCTGTTCCGGAGTCGCGGGCGAAACCGGCAGCTTTGCTATCGAAGCAGGAATCGGAGTGTCCAGCTTCCAGCGCACTGCGTCTTCGTACAGTTTGCCGCTCGAGCGATCACTGGCGGCCAGCCACGTCACCTGGAACCACGGATGGTTCTCCAGGAGCTGGATGAAACGTTGGCCGACCATCCCGGTCGCACCCAGAATGCCTATTTTGTATGGAGTCTGCATGGAGAAGTAATTATTTCATTTATAGCAGCCAAGTGCGCGTTGATGCATCACTTGCTGAACGCAAAATTCGCTGTCGACGCTTGCTGGCTTTGGATTGTGATCTGTTGCGATTGAGTTCCCAGCTTCTCGTGGATAGCGACCAGCGTGTACGTGCCAGGAGGCAGGCCTCGAATCTCATAGGTTCCATCCGCATTTGAAACTGCGAAAAATGGATTCTCGACGGCGTTCAGGAATCCTTCCATCCAGGGATGATTGTTGCAGCGAGCGGGAATCATCAGGCCGGTATTGCGAAAAATATGTTGCTCGGTGCCCGCCATCGGCGCCTGGGAAATGTCGAATCCGGAGCTGTCGTCGCTTCCCGGCGGAACAACATGGATGTTGTGCATGGTTCGATCGCTGTTGCGAAACTCGACCGGCTGCCCGACCATCGCCCCGATGACATGGGGAACGTAGCGACAGCCTCTCTGGTCCAGCACCACAGGCGTTTTGGTAGGCATATAAATCCGATTGCCCAGGCCATCTTTGACATACACAAAAACATTTGCGAGCCGGCCATCATGAATGACGTATTGCTCGGTCAGATTTGGATTCTTGGAAACCGCGCTACAGGCAGGGTCCTGCGCCATATCAATCACAATCGGGGTGGGTGCTTTGCCATTGAACTTGATCGTCCCGGTGACGGAGCCTGCTGTTGCTGGATCGATCTGCGCATTGGCAGCCGGGGTTGCAGATGAGGCGGCGTTTCCGGTCGCAGACGGATTCGCCCGGCTGTGCTGATTGCAGCCCGCAAGCGCCAGCGCGACCAGTGGAATGGCCCAGAGTCCGACTCGCGCATAGTTTTTTCCCAGCATGCTGAATGACCTCATCCTCTGTTGCGGAACCGGAAATAATTTGTGGGGCTAGCCGGCCAGCGCCGCAATTACCGCATCGCCAAATTCGTTCGTTCCAGCCGTACCGCCCACATCGCGCGTCAGCGATTGTTTCGATTCATAGACCTGTTCAATCGCCCGATGAACACGGTCCGCAGCTTCCGCCTCGTCGATGTGACGCAGCATCAGCACTGCCGATTGCAGCAGCGCGGTGGGATTGGCGATATTCTTGCCGGCGATATCTGGGGCGGATCCGTGGACGGCTTCGAAGATAGCGCAGTCCGTGCCCAGGTTGGCTCCTGGAACCAGGCCGAGGCCGCCGACAAATGCAGCGCACAAATCGCTGATGATGTCGCCATACAGATTTTCCAGCAACAGCATGTCGTACTGGAAAGGATTCGTCACCAACTGCATGCAGGTGTTGTCGACCAGATGTTCCCCATAGATCACGTCCGGGTATTTCTTGGCGACGTTGCGAGCGCATTTAAGAAACAGGCCGTCGGACATCTTCATGATGTTGGCCTTATGAACGGCGTGAATTTTCTTGCGGTGTTGCTTGCGAGCGTACGCAAAAGCAAACTCTGCGATCCGGGTAGAGGCCTTCTCCGTGATGATTTTGATGGACTCGACCACGCCCGGTACCACTTCATGCTCGATGCCGACGTATTCGCCTTCTGTATTTTCTCGAATGATGATGAGATCCACCCCGGGGTAATGGGTGGGCAGCCCTGGAAGATTCTGAATGGGACGAAAATTTGCGTATAGCTCAAAGTGCTTGCGCAGAATTACATTGATGGACGAAAAGCCGCCGCCAATCGGCGTTGTGACAGGTCCCTTCAACGCGACACGATTGTGCTCGATCGACTGATACAGTTCACTTGGAATGTATTCCTGGTATCGTTCGTAAGCTTCCGCACCGGCCAAATGTTCTTCCCACTGAAACTTCACCCCTGTGGCTTCCAGAATTCGAACCACGACACGAGTAATCTCCGGACCAATGCCATCGCCGGGAATCAGAGTAATCCTGTGCTCGGTTGCGGTCGATTGTGCAGTCATGTAATTTTTTCTCCCAGGTATTTTGTCTCAAGCGATGGAGTGTGTTCGATTCGACTACAGGGATTCCAGCTCGGACTTGAATTCGTTGACATCCTTGAAGTCGCGATGCACGGAGGCATAGCGGATGTACGCAACCGTGTCCAGAGCCTTCAATTCGCGCATAATCAATTCGCCCACTTCCAACGTGCTGCGCTCGCGTTCCGCGGAATCCATGACGTAGCTCTCCACCTGGTTCACGATGGACTCCAGCTGCGCTGCCGGTACGGGACGCTTTTCGCAGGCGCGCAACAACCCGCTAAGGACTTTCTGCCGATCGAATTTTTCGCGGCGGCCATCCTTCTTGATGACCATGTAGGGAATTTCATCCAGACGCTCATAGGTGGTGAAGCGCTTCTGGCAACGCTCACACTCCCGTCGCCGCCGGATGGAATCGGCTTCTTTGCTTTCTCGCGAATCGACAACTCGGTCTTGCGTAAATCCACAGTAGGGACACTTCATCGGTATAATTTGATTCTATCAATCGCGGCGATCTTCGGAGAATTCGCGGTCAGCCGAGTTTTACGGTTCGGAGGCGCAGCGCGTTGGAGATCACCGACACCGAGCTCATCGTCATTGCGGCGCTGGCAATCATCGGGCTCAGCAGTAGCCCGAAGAATGGATACAGAATTCCAGCCGCGATGGGCACGCCCAGGGAGTTGTACAGGAAGGCAAACCACAGGTTCTGCCGGATATTTCGCATGGTTGCGCGGCTCAGGTTGCGGGCCCGCACAATGCCATGCAGATCGCCCTTGACCAACACAATTCCCGCGCTTTCGATAGCCACGTCCGTGCCCGTCCCCATGGCGATTCCAACCTCCGCCTGCGCCAGTGCGGGTGCGTCGTTGATGCCATCGCCCGCCATCGCGACTTTGCCCTCGGCCTGAAGCCGCTGAATAATCTGAGCTTTTTGCTGCGGCAACACGCCTGCTTCCACCTGATCGATTCCTAATTGGCGGGCAACCGCCTCCGCCGTGGTCCGTGTATCGCCAGTCAACATCACGACCCGCAGGCCGTCCCGGTGCAGTTGCTGCATCGCTTTTACCGCAGAGGGCTTAATGGGATCGGAAACCCCTAGCAACGCCGCCAGTGCGCCATCGACAGCGGCGAACAACACCGTCGTCCCCTCGCGCTGCATCGCTTCGGCGCGCTCTTTTGCGGCGCTCAGCGGGATACTTGCGGCTTCCATCTGCGCTGCATTGCCGATCACCACGGATTTGCCATCCACCTCGGCGCGAGCACCTTTGCCGGTCGTAGACAGAAACGCAGTGGCCGATGCCAGCCAAACATTTCTCTCCTTCGCCGCGCGAAGAATTGCCCCCGCCAGCGGATGTTCGCTGGCTTGCTCCAGGCTGGCCACCAGTCGAAGAACCTCGTTCTCTGCTACGCTTCCCACCGTCTCAATCTGCGTCAGTTGCGGCTTTCCCTCGGTGAGTGTGCCGGTTTTATCGACCACAAGGATCGTGACTTCGGAGAGCCGTTCCAGCGCCTCCGCATTGCGCACCAGTACGCCCGACTGCGCGCCGCGCCCGGTTCCGACCATGATCGACATCGGCGTGGCCAGTCCCAGAGCGCACGGGCAGGCAATAATCAGCACCGCGACACCATTGACCAAGGCATGCGCCAGGTGCGGTTCCGGGCCCCACAGCGCCCAGATGATCGCCGTCACCACGGCGATTGCGACCACCGTCGGCACAAACCAGCCCGCGGCTCGATCGGCCAGTCTTTGAATCGGCGCGCGGGTTCGCTGCGCGGCGCTCACCATCTGCACAATCTGGCTCAGCAGGGTTTCGCTGCCCACACGTTCGGCGCGCATACGGAAACTTCCGGTCGCGTTGACGGTTCCTCCGGTAACGGGGCTGCCTGCGGTCTTTTCCACCGGCAACGGCTCGCCCGTCACCATAGATTCGTCAACACTACTGGCCCCGTCGAGCACAACGCCATCGACAGGAACCTTTTCGCCCGGCCGCACGCGCAGCATGTCGCCCACTGCAACGGCTTCCAGCGGACGATCCTCTTCACGCCCATCGGGAAACACCATCCGAGCCGTCTTCGGCGCCAGGCCCAGCAAGGCTTTCAGCGCGCTCGATGTTCGGCTGCGTGCCTTCAGTTCCAGCACCTGTCCCAGCAAGACTAACGTTGTGATAACTGCAGCCGGTTCAAAGTAGAGATTCACGCCGCCGTCCGCCGCCTGCAACGTCGTGGGGATTTGATTCGCCCAGGCAAGGGAAGCAATCAGCGCTCCCAGGCTGTAGAGGTAGCTAACGCCGACACCCAGGCCGATCAGCGTAAACATGTTCAGGTTCCAACTGCGCAGGGAATTCCATCCCCGCACCAGAAACGGCCAGCCGCACCACAGGACCACCGGAGTGGCCAGGGCAAACTCCACCCATCCCAATGCTGTTTTTCCCAGCAGCGTCTCAAGGGGATGGGATGCAAGGAAGCCATCCACCATGATCAGCAGCAGCGGAATGGTCAGCGCCGTCGCGCTCCAGAATCGCCGTCGCATGTCGTCCAGTTCCGCGTTCTTTTCCTCCACTGTGATGGTGCGCGGCTCGAGCGCCATACCGCAGATGGGGCAGCTACCCGGCTCCGGACGCACAATTTCCGGATGCATCGTACATGTGTACTCGGTGCGTGTGTTGCTCAGGGCAATCTGCGCGGGTTCCAGGGCCATGCCGCAAATCGGGCAGGCACCTGGTCTGCTCTCGTGGACCTCGGGATCCATTGGGCAGATATATTCGACCGCCTTGCTTGCTCCGGCTTTGGGGGCAGGCGAGATGACTGCTGCAGCAGGCTTGGGCGTGCCCGTCAGTGTTACCAGCGTCACAGCAGGCGGCTGCAGATATTTTCCCGGGGTCTGCACAAATTTGTCGTGACAGCCCTGGCAGCAAAAATAATATGTCGTCCCTTCGTGGGTTGTTTTCGCCTTCGCCTTGGCGGGATCGACTTTCATGTGGCAGACCGGGTCGGTCGCCAGCGCAGGCTTCAAGTAGGCATCAGGATCGGCAGCAAATTTCGCCACACACGATTTTCCGCAGAAGAAATATGTCTTGCCGTTGTGTTCGACCTGCCCTGCCGCGCGCGCCGGCGCCACTTTCATCCTGCAGACAGGATCGATTTCTGATGCCATGTATTGCTCTGGGTGGGAACGAAATTTCTCCGCGCAGCCGTTACAGCAGAAGAAATATTCTTTCCCGGAATGTTCCACTGATGCCGCTGCTTTGTCGGGAGAAACCTGCATCCCGCAGACCGGATCTTTCACCGCTTCTATTTGCGTCAGGTCAGCCATTTGCGTCCGTTCTGCAGCCACTCCATATGGAATCGCGGCTGCGTCATATGCTGTGGACATCGTTTTGCAGTTCGAACGATGTCGACCTGGCCTCCGCGCGTTCTACCGGACCCGCTATCCATTGGATGAGCAACTACTGTTGTGGTTGCTGATTCGGCGGCTGGTTCTGATTCTGGTCCTGATTCTTGTTCTTGTCGTCCTTGAAGGCGCCAAATATCTTGCCGAAAAATCCCTTTTTCTTTTTTGCCCGCTCCGACTGATTCTGTTGCCCGTTCTGCGAATTCGCTGGATTGTTTCCCTGGGGAGCTTTCGGCTGCACGACGTTCGTCGGTGGCGGAGAGATCAATGGCGGACTGGTTCCTTTTTCCCCTAGACCGAACATCTTTTGAAAAATGTTTCGCTGATCGCCGTTGGGATGGTCGCAGGTTCCGGTGGGCTGCGTTCCATCCAGAAATGCCGCAGTATAGTCGTCGGGGCACGACGCATCAGCAATCAGATTGGTCGCTTTATCGAGCGTAACCTCAGTGATGCCGGCGGGCGCGTCGAAGATCTGGGTGTCGGAATATTGCGGCAGCTTGACCGCGTTCATCATAAACTCCGCCCAGATGGGCATAGCTGCCTGCGCACCCTCCAGTTTCAAATCGGTGTAATCGTCATTGCCGATCCAGACGACGCACAGCAGATTGCTGGTGTATCCGGCGAACCACGCGTCGTGTTCGGTCCCGGTTTTGCCGGCTGCTGGCGCGGTAAATCCCAGTCCGCGCACCCTAGCTGCGGTGCCGTGGTTGATGACATCCTCCATCAAGCTGGTGGTCAGGAAAGCCACACGCGGGTCCAGCACCGGTTTGGATATGGGAGCGAAATCGTCCACCACATCTCCGTTGGCTGTACGAACCGAAGAGATCATGTTGGGCTCAATCCGCACCCCGTTGTTGGCGAAGACTGTATATGCACCCGCCACCTGAAACGGGGAAGCTCCGTAAGTACCAATGGCCATCGACGGTGTAGCCTCGACCGAGGTAATGCCGGCCTGGTGCGCCAATGCAGCCACATTGTCGAAGCCAACCATTTCGCCCAGCGCGACAGTGGCGACGTTCTGCGACAACATCAACGCAGTGCGCGCCGTAATCATGCCCATCTCTTCATGCTTATAGTTGTGTGGCGCATACTGCACGTTGCCGTTGTCGAAGTCGAAGGTGGTGTCGGCGTCGTTCAACATGGTCACCGCGGTAAAGACACCCTGCTGGCCGGGTAGTGCAACTCCTGTCAGGCTGCTGTTGAATGCAGTGGCATATACAAACGGCTTGAACGACGATCCCATCGGCCGCTGGACGACGGCATGATTCAACTGGCTGGCGCCGTAGTTGCGCCCGCCCACGAGTGCCAGCACCTGGCCTGTATGGGGATTCAGCGCAATCATCGCTACCTGCGGATAGGTGATGTGCGCATTGGGATCGGATGCGGAGCTCTTGCGATTGAGACGTTCGTAGCGATGGCGCAGCATTGCGTCCACGCTCTTCATGCCATCCTCAACAGCCGCTGTGGCGATGCTCTGCAGGTCGGGATCGAGCGAGGTGTAGATATGCAGGCCCTCGCCGTTAATGTCGCGATCCCCATATCGCTCTGTCAGGTGCTTGCGCACCAGGTCGACAAAATAAGGTGCCTCCCGCTCATCGACGCTGAATGCTGTCAGGCTCAGTGGCGCTGCTTTGGCCTCGATCGCTTGCTGCCGGGTAATCGAGTGGGTCTCCACCATGGAGTCCAACACCATGTTTCGCCGCGCAATGGCGCGTTGCGGATAACGGTAGGGCGACAGCCGGGTCGGCCCCTGGATCATTCCCGCCAGCAGCGCGCACTCCGGTAATGTCAGGTCGCGAATATTTTTGCCGAAATAAGCCTGCGCCGCCTCTCCGAAGCCGCTGATCGCGAAGCTGCCGCGCTGTCCAAGAGGTACCTCATTTGCGTATATAGTGAAGATCTGTTTCTTCGAATAGCGATGTTCCAACTGGAAGGCAATCGCTGTTTGAATGATCTTGCGTCTCCATTGTTTTTCCGGGGAAAGAAAGAAAAGCCGCGCCACCTGCATGGTCAGCGTGGAACTGCCCTCGCTGTATCGCCGCGACCGCAGATCGGCAAACGCTGCGCCGAAAACGCGAACATAATCTACCGCGCCATGCTCAAAATAACGCCGGTCTTCAATCGACGTGACCGCAGGAACAAGATATTTTGGCAGATCATCGTACGTCACCACGCGTCGCTTGCCGCGATCTTTATCGGAGAGGCCGGTAATCAGCTGCGGCTCCAGTTCGTATGCACTCAGTTGCTCGCCGTCATCCGCCTTGATCGCTTTCACTACACCCTTCGCGGTGTATACGGTCGCGCCATCCGGGGCATGGTAAGACTGTGGCCCAGGCTGAATGTGGATGCTGCTCTCTGTCAGCGCGTAGGTTCCCAGTTGAGACGGATGGGATTGGCCCACCGGACTGTAGCCCGCCTGGTTGAGTTCGTGCGCAATCTCCTGCACGCTGTATTTCTGATCGGGGCGAATCTCTGCCGGAGCTGCATAGATCTTCGCCGTGTTCGCAAACAGCGGCTGGCGCAGGCGCTGTTCCACCACATGTTCGTAGGCATGATAGTAGTAGGCGAAGACGATGCCGCCCACCGCACAGACCAGCAATATGCAGGCTGCCAGTGCCAGCAACACCCTGATTTTCCAATCGGAATGCCATTGTTTGCTGCCGCGCCCGGTTGAGCGCGTGCGTGGGCGACTGCCATCTCCGCTTGCGGTTCGAATTCTGCCAGCGCCGCCCCGTGGATTGGGCCGCGATGTCGTTCGCGGAGGTCTCTCGGTTCCTGCCATTCTTCCTCTCGACTGTCGTTGCTCGGTCGACTATCGTTGCCGGTCCGCGTGCACCGCATTCCACGCGCCGTGGTTCGTTCGCTTATACCGCCGCAACCGGCGTGGCTGCCTGCACACGATCGTGAATTTGTTTTGCCGCTGTGGCGAGAGGGATATCCTCGCTGCTCCTGGTGGACCGTGTCACCAGCTCCACGACTCCATCGGCAACTTTCTTCCCCACGTTCACCCGGAATGGAATTCCAACCAGGTCTGCATCCTTGAATTTCACCCCAGCGCGTTCTTCGCGGTCATCTAGCAAAACGTCCAGCCCTGCGGCACTCAGCTCCTCGGCCAGTTTCTCTCCGCTTGTTTTTAGACCCGCATCGCTCACATTGGTAATCGTCACCACCACATCGAACGGCGCAATCGAGGGCGGCAGGGAAAAGCCGTTGTCATCGAAACTCTGTTCCACGTTGGCGGTCAGGATGCGCTCGATGCCGATCCCATAGCTGCCCATGATGGGGATGACCTCTTTGCCATTTGGATCGAGCACACGCGCGCCCATGCCGTCCGTATAGCGGTAGCCAAGTTTGAAGATGTGTCCGATTTCCACCGCTTTGGCCACGCGCAACGGTGCGTTGCATACCGGGCAGCCCTCGCCCTCGTTCACTGCGCGAACGCTGGCCGCAACCGTCCAGGTGAAGTCCCGCTTCGGCGTCACATTGCGGAAGTGGTAGTCCAGCTTGTTTGCGCCGCAGATCATGTTGCTGCGATCTGCCAGGGCTTCATCCAGCACCACCACCATCTTCAGTCGGTTCGCCGCAGCCCAGAACTGCTGTGTTTTATTTGGCTGGAAGGTCGCGCGTTGCAACTCAGGCAGCAGATTCGACTCGACAGTCTGCGTCAAGCCGACCGGACCCAGAAATCCTCCCGGAGCCTTGAAGTAGATGGCCAGCTCTTCCGGCAGCATGGGCCGCAATTGTCCGGCGCGCAGTAACCCCATCAGCTTGGTTTCGTTTACATTGTGATCGCCGCGCAAAAAGACAGCGACTGCGAGCCAAACGGGCTGATCGGCGGCATCACGCTTTTCCGCCATGTAGGCCACGCATTTAATGTCCTGGCTGGCGCTCACTTTCATGAACGCGGTCACGTCCGCAATCGCGCCCATTCCCGGAGTATGCACCAGTTCCGGCAAACCATCCCCGGTCGGTGCCAGATCTTCCGCGGGAGCCAGTTGCGAGGTCGCTTTTTCTACGTTGGCGGCATATCCGCACTCGGCGCAGCTTGCAATCAGGTCTTCGCCGGCATCGGTATACACCATGAACTCTTGCGATTGGCTGCCGCCCATCGCCCCTGAGTCCGCTTCCACCGCGACAAACTTCAGTCCGCATCGAGAGAAAATTCGTCGATAGACTGCATCATGCTTCTGGTAGCTTGTGTCGAGCCCGGCCGCGTCGATATCGAAAGAGTAGGCGTCTTTCATCAGGAACTGGCGCACTCGCAGCAGTCCCGCTTTCGGCCGTGGTTCATCCCGGAACTTGGTCTGAATCTGATACCAGATCTGCGGCAGCTGCTTGTA
>JAJYBW010000402.1 GCA_021778815.1 Acidobacteriota bacterium
CGGCTGCACAATGGATTGCCGGAGTATGAGGGCAAGAAAGTTTTTGCGGCGAATGAGCCGATTATCGAGCTGCTGAAAGAGCGCGGAGCATTGTTGGCGCGAGTCGACATCAATCACTCCTATCCGCACTGCTGGCGCTGCCACAATCCGGTGATCTTCCGTGCCACGGAACAGTGGTTCATCAATATGGAAACGCCGATGGAAAATCCCGACGGCTCCGCGGCCACCTTCCGAGCACGAGCATTAGATGAGATCAAGAAGGTGCGCTGGGACCCCAGCTGGGGCGAAGAGCGCATCGCCAACATGATTGCGACGCGGCCGGATTGGTGCATCTCTCGCCAGCGCATCTGGGGTGTGCCGATTGCGGTATTCCTGTGCGAGAAGTGCCGTGCGCCGCTGAAGGATTCGGCCATCTTCCGTCGTGTGGTGGAGTTGTTTGAAGAGCAAGGCGTGGAAGCCTGGCATTCGCATTCCCCCGAAGAGATGCTTCCACCCGGAACGACTTGTCAGACGCCCGGATGCGGCAGCCAGAAGTTCGAAAAAGAGATGGACATTCTGGATGTGTGGTTCGAGTCCGGCTCAAGCCAGGCAGCGGTACTCGGCGAAAAGGCCGGCTTTGGATTGGCCTGGCCTGCGGACTTGTATCTGGAGGGCGGCGACCAGCATCGCGGCTGGTTCCACACCTCCCTGCTGTGCAGCGTGGGCACGAAAAATGCGGCACCGTATCGTCGCGTGGCGACCTGCGGATGGACGCTGGACGATCAGGGACGCGCGTTGTCGAAGTCGCGCGGCAACGACATTGGCCCGACGGAAGTCGCGGCTGAACTAGGCGCCGATATCATTCGCCTGTGGGTGGCGTCGGTCGATTTCCGCGAAGATGTGGTGGCGACGATTCCGCTGCTGAAGCGACTAGCGGAGGATATTTATCGCAAGCTTCGCAACACGTTCCGCTTTCTACTGGGGAATCTGGGGGATTTTCATCCGGACACCGATGCGTTGCCATTCGAGCAGTTGCTGCCGATCGACCAGTACATGCTGGCGCGGACTGCCGAGCTGACGACAAAGGTACTTCGCTGGTACGACGAGATGGAGTTTCATCGCGTATACCAGGCTATCAATGAGTTCTGTACTGCCGACCTGAGTGCGATGTATCTTGATTTACTGAAGGATCGGATGTACACCTTTGCGCCCAACGATCCTGCGCGCCGTTCTGCGCAGACCGCGATTGGACGCATTGCAGAGGCGCTGGTTCTTTTGACCGCGCCCTACCTGAGTTTCACTGCCGAGGAGGTATGGCAATATCTACCCTCCTCAGTGAAAAGCCGTGAGCCGAGTGTGCAGCATGCACTCCATTCGCGGCAGCACTACCCGGGTCCCCCAACGAGCGGCCGCGTACCGAGTGTTCATTTAGCGCTCTTTCCGCGGCCGCAAGATATCGCACCTGCCTCTGCGGCAGAGTTGCTGGGCGACTGGAAACAACTTTTAGCCGTGCGCGATGACGTGCTGAAAAGCCTGGAAGAGGCGCGCAAGGAAAAGCGCATCGGCAAAGCGTTGGAAGCCAAGGTGCGGCTGCAAGTGCCGGCCGGGCTGAACCCGTTGCTGCGCAAGTATGAGCCAAGCTTGAAAGAATTATTCAACGTTTCGCAGGTGGAACTGGTCACGGCGGCCGAGCCCAATGGATCGGGAACGCTGCAGGTAACGACGCTGCCGGCCGATGGCGCCAAATGTGAGCGCTGCTGGAACTATTCCGTGCATGTGGGTGAGAGCCAGAAATGGCCGACCGTGTGCGAACGCTGCGTAGCCGCGCTGGAAGCGATTGGCGCGCCGGCAATGGGCGGTGAGGCGACTGTCGCGGCCGTGGGAAATTCAAAAAAGGATGGGCAGTGAGCGGAGCTTCACGATTTACCGGTACGCGCGATCCGCGCTTGAAACTCCTTCTGATTTCCGTCGCAGTCTTCATCGCCGACCGGTTGAGTAAGCTGTGGATTCTTCGTCACATTATTTCCGGTCAGGAAATCACGATCATCCCGCACTTCTTTCACCTGTCGCACGTATACAACAACGGCGCGGCGTTCAGTTTATTTTCCGATACGCCCTCTCCGGAGAAAGTCCGCTGGATGTTGATCGGGTTTTCACTGGTCGCGATCGCAATCGTGCTGGTGGTGTTTATGAAGGCCGGACGGCGCGTGAACCTGACCAGCGTCGCGCTGGCGCTGGTGCTGGGTGGCGCGATTGGAAATCTGTATGACCGGCTGGCGTATCGCTACGTAATCGATTTTTTGGCGTTCAATTTTTTCAGTTATCACTATCCGGATTTCAACGTTGCCGACTCCTGTATTGTGATTGGCGCAGGATTGCTGTTGCTCGAGGTGTTCCGCGCGCCAAAGTCGGCATTTTCAGACTGAAGCCGTTTGTTCGGATGCCCACGGAAAAGTACGGCACATCGAAAGGATGAGAGCATGCAACTTCTCTGTAGCTTATTACTGCTGGTTCCCTTCGCCGCTGCGCAGACCAATTCGACGCCTGCCACAGCGCCTCAATCTGTCACGCAGGCAGCGCCGGCGACACAGCCTGAAAGCGAATATCAACGGAAGCACGACGAGCAATTGCTGACCGATTTTGGCGATCTGGCACGCTACCAGCAGGCGAATGCGGAGCTGGGGCCTCCCGCGCCCGGAGTCAAGCGGGTCGTCTTCATGGGCGATTCCATCACTGACGCGTGGGGGCATCCGGTCGGCGTATTCTTCCCCGGCAAGCCATACGTGAATCGCGGCATCAGCGGCCAGACCACGCCGCAAATGCTGGTGCGTTTTTGGCCGGACGTGATTGCGCTGCAGCCGAAGGTGGTTGTGATTCTGGCGGGGACAAACGATATTGCCGGCAATACCGGCCCCACGACGCCTACGTCCATCGAAGACAATTTAATGGCGATGACGGACCTGGCGCGGGCCAATGGAATCCGCGTGGTGATGGCATCGATTTTGCCGGCCGCGACGTATCCATGGCAACCAGGAACCGATCCGCGCGCAGAGATTGCCGCGGTCAATAGCTGGATGCGCGATTATTGCGAGAAGAAACACATTGTCTATCTCGACTACTATTCCGCCATGGTCGATTCCAACCG
>JAJYBW010000030.1 GCA_021778815.1 Acidobacteriota bacterium
TGGAGCTGTTGGTCATACCGGTCGGCTCCTCGGCAGTTACTTTTGTGCGCCGTGATGATCGTCCGCAAATTCCTCCGTGAGCCAAGCTTCAAATCCCTGCAGGCTTTGCGCGCGATGCAGAAAATTCTGGACCAGGATTTCTCCTGGTTGCGAGCCTCCAGGCTCCAGTACTTGTTTGCGATAGCGCAGCGCCGCCGGTCCTTCCACGAGATTGTTCGCGTCAAATTGCTGAAAGAAATCGAGCGCGATGACCTTGTCGAATAAATAGGTGTAGTAGTTCGACGAGTACCCCACCAGGTGGGTGAAGCTGGAATACAGCCGGTTGCCGTCAACCCAGGTATAGGGCAGAGCGGCCGTATAGCCGGCGTGCAAGCTTGTGTCCAGATCGATCGTCGCCGGGTCAATGTTGTGCAGGTCGAGCGAGAACCGCGTGTAAAACAGTTGCCCGCGTACCCCATTGCCGCGGCCAAACGCGCTGGCACGATTCATCTTCGCGACCAATTCCGCGGGGATGGGCTCGCCGGTTTCATAATGCCGCGCGAATCCTGCCAGCAACTTCGCGTTGCGGAAGAATTCTTCCAGCAGTTGCGACGGCACTTCGACAAAATCGCCTTCCGTCGCAATGCCGCTGACGCCCGCCCAACGCTGCTGGCCGCCCAGGATGGCGTGCATCAGGTGCCCGAACTCGTGAAAGAACGTCACTACATCGGAGTACTGCATCAGGCCAGGATCGGGATTCGCTCCGCTGGTATCACCGCCAGGAAAATTGCAGATCAGCGCCGCTTCCGGAACCTGCACGCCCGCAATTCCGGGAACAAGAGGGAATGCGGAGAACCACTTATCCTTGCCTTCACGGGGATGCATGTCGAGATAAAACCGGCCGATTTTCTGCGCTCGCTTGGCGCTATCGTTCGTAGCTTCATCCGGCCCGTCGTACACATCCCATGCCGTGACGGAGCTGTCCCAGCGTGCGGCGGCATCCGGCCCTTGCATCGGCGCCGCACGAAACTCCACATGAAACAATTTTGCCGCCGTATCGAGGATGCCTTGCTGGACGCGCTCGTAAGGGAAGTAGGGTCGCACCGACTGCGAATCGAAATCGAATGCCGCGCGCCGATATTGCTCGTACCAGTACATCGCGCTTGAGGCATCAATCGCGGTCAGTCCTGGCCGCTGCTTCCGCACGAATTCCAACACCATCGAATATTCGCGTGCCGCTCCCGCTTTTGAAGCCGCATCCAGCTCAGCGAGAAATGCTTTCACCTTCGCGGCCGAGCCCATCATCTGGTCCGCCGTCGCCAGGTCTGCCCAGGAATCAAATCCCAGCGTGTTCGCCAGCTGCTTCCGCGTCGCAAGAATGTCCATCAGGATGGGCTTGTTCGCCGGATATGCGCGCGTGTTGTACGCCAGAAACATCCGCCGCCGCAGCGCATCGCTTTTCGCAAACGTCATCACCGGCTGATAATCGGGAAAGTCAGTCGTCAGCGTGCGGTGGCCTTCGGCATCGGGCACGTGACGCGCCAGAAAATCCTCCGGCAAACCGTCCAGCTCCGTCGCATCCTCTACCACTACGGTGTTGCCTTGTTCCTGAACGTTGCGTCCAAAGGTCAGGCCGAGCTGGGTAATGCGCTCCTGCAATTGTTGAATTTGTTCCCGCGTCGCCTGATCCTTATCCACGCCGGCCAGCCGGTATTGCAGCAGCGTCCGCTCCAGATAGTGTTTCGTCGCGGCGTCCGCTTTGGAAGTATCGATCGAAGACAGCGCCAGATAGACCTGCGGATTCAGCGAAAGCTGGACGGCCGCCTCTGAAACTGCCTGCACCATGGCTTCCGCCTGGGTTCGAACCGCTTTCTCTTGGCAGACGGAGTGAAGCAGCCCCGCCTCGGAGCCCGCAATCCCCAGCGCGGCAACCGCACGATCGTAAGGAAGCAGTGTGTTATCGACTGTTCGCGGCTCTTGAACTGTGAGAAGCTGATCGATGGCAGTTTGATGGGCCTGTAAGTGGTGGTCAACCCAGGTTTTCAGGCTGTCCGGGGTCAGGTCGCCGGCCCAGGCGTGCAGTTCATCCAAGGGCGGCCTAACGCTTGAATTCGGCAAATCATTTAGCATAGGGAGCAATTCCGTTCTACATTCAACGTGTCAGCAGTTGCGCGAGTCGACGCGACTCCTGTATCTGCCCACTTTCATAGTAAAGAACTTCTGCGCGGACGAGGTTGGAGCTGGAGGATTTGGCTGCATCGTAAGGTCGGCCCTGGCATCTTATTTTCGGCGGCCGAAACCTTGCAGAATCATAGAGAAAGAGAAAATTACCACCGCCGGATGACCCGCTTGTCGGGTACGGAAGCGCTGGACAATCCAGCCCTGAGGTTGCATCGGACCGCAACCCTGATATTATGCCGCAGTTGCACCTGAATCCAGGTGCGGGAAAATGACGATGACAGACTCTGCTCAGAATGTAAGTTTGCACTACCTTCGCTCGCGGCTGGGCCGCATTTGCGTTGCAATTATTGGAGATACACCCCAGGAAATGCTGGATAAGGCCGAGGAGGCGGTTCGCGAGAACACCTTGATCGAGATTCGGCTGGATTATCTCCCTAAACCCCTGGCTGCGCTTCCTAAATTGAAGAATTTTCTCGAGTTGCGCCGCGAAGTCACGGCAATCGCCACCTGCCGCCGCAAAGTCAATGGCGGAAAGTTCACCGGCTCGATCGCCGCAGAGTTGGAAGTCTTGATGAAAGCCGCAGCCGCTGGTTTCGACCTGCTGGATGTGGAACTGCAGACCGCCGAAGCCATGAAGTCCGCCGACTGGAAGAAGCTGCGCGCTACGGGAGCTGCGCTGCTGATCTCCTATCACGACTTTAAAACGACCAAGGATCTGGAGAAGATTTACAACCGCATCCAGCCGCTGCAGCCCGACTTCATCAAGATCGTGACCACCGCGCGCAACCTGGCGGACAACGTCACCATGATGCGATTTCTGGAGTCGAAGCGCGATGAAGGCAATGTCATCGGCATTTGCATGGGAGATTACGGCGTCATCAGCCGCGTGCTCGGCCTGCGCTCCGGCAGCCGGTTTACCTTTGCTTCCGCCACCATTGGTGAGGAAACCGCGCCCGGACAAATTGCCGCGCGCACGCTGACAGAGGCCTATCGCGCGGATCAGGTGGATGCTGGAACCAAGGTGTTCGGTGTCGCAGGCAATCCCGTTCGCCATTCTTTATCTCCTGTCATGATGAACACCGCTTTCCATCGCGAGACGGTAAACGCCGTCTATTTAGCTCTCCAAACCGACAGCCTCGCAGATTTGCTGCTATTAATTCGCGAGGTTCCCGTACAAGGAGTTAGCGTTACGATGCCGTTCAAGCAAGAGATAATGAAACACCTGGACAGAACAGACGCACTTTCCCAGAAGATTGGGGCTTGTAATACCGTCGTCCGTTCACAGGATGGCAAGCTGATCGGTTACAACACCGACGTCACCGGGGTGATTCGACCCCTGGAACAGCGGATGGATTTACGTAAGGCAAAAATCCTGTTGCTAGGGGCCGGAGGAGCGGCGAGAGCAGCAGCCTTTGCTTTACGGCAACGCGGTGCCGATGTCTTTATTTTGAACCGCACACCACAGACCGCGCAAAAGCTGGCGCGGGAGGCGGACGCAAAAACGATTCGGCGCGATCAGGTTGCCAAAACAAGTTTTGATGTCATTTTGAATGCAACGTCGGTCGGAATGGTAGGCAGCAAACAGCAGACCATTCTGGAGGAAAAGGAGCTGAACGCCAAGTTGGTTTTCGACATGGTGTACAGCCCGATGGACACTCCGTTATTACGCATGGCTCGAAGTAAAGGGCTGGCAGTGATTACAGGTGCGGAGATGTTCGTCCAGCAGGGGGCAGAGCAATTCCAGCTATGGACTGGGAAGCCCGCCCCGAGAGAAGACATGTGGCGCGTAGTGACCCATGCTCTGCGCTCCCGCACCGAAACGGGGAAACAGGATGTTTAAAGTGCCGATGAAGAGAGGAGACACCGGACCGCGGACCGAGCTTGTGGATACCCGTAGACCGGTGGACAAAGATCCTATGGTACGTCGCATATTGCGGATTTGCGGGGACATGCTCCCCTATCTTGCCTGGATGATCCCATTGGTAGACCGAGTGGTGGCACCGAAGCGCGAAGCTGCGGTGGATCCCCGTCTGATGACGCTGAGTGCCGATCTCAGGAACGATCTACGCGCCGAGCTCAAACAGCACCTGCTTGCGATCAAGGACGCACAAACCGACGTGACTCCTGCGATTGAAGAGCAGCAGCGTCGCCTGGAGAAGCTGGAAGAGCACGCCTCGGAGCTGAATCACTCCCTGACGAACCTCTCTGAAGATCAACTGGATCTGGCCGACCAGGTTCGCGCTATGGCAGGATGGGTGCGTAACTCCGCCGTGGCCGCGCTGTTTCTGCTGACGTTGATGTTTGTGCTGAAGCTGGTGCAGGCCATCCACGGCCACTAAGGCATACGCAGCATGGCTGCCAGCAGGAAAAAAGAATTGGCATCCCGGAGCGAAGGTCGCCGCGGCCACGCGGCGACTGCAGTCGAGGGACCTGCTTCTCTGCAGACACCCGAATCATTCTGATTCAGATTCGCTTGGCGGAATTTCCTTCACAAATGACTGAAGCGAAGATTGCGGTACCCTATCTGTATCCGCTGTCACACTTTCTTTGACCGGATGTCACGTGGATTTCCCCACGAAAAACGATCCCCAAAAAGTGCTCTCATTTTCCATTCGAACCAGTTGCCGGTTTTGATGGTTAGGACTAGGATGATGCTGGTGCGCCGCAGCCTTGCTGTTGGCGTATCGGTACATAGTTGTTTTTTGGAGACCACATCCGATGTAGTCCAAACAAAACAAACTTTCAGCCTGGACGTCTTTTAGTCGGCACGTTCCAGCGTGATGGAGTGACTAAGCATGGCATGGTATGCATATTGCATTGCAGAGAAACAAGCATTTCCAGAACTAGCTCATCATCGCAAACCGGTTCCGTTCGATAGCCAGGTCGGTGTCCTCGGAAATCAAATCTTCCTTTACCCCGCCAGTGATTTCGCAGTCATCGTAAGTGAACACAATCCAGAAGACAATTTAGAACAAAAATCGGCCGTCGACCACGCACGTGTGATTGCCAATTGTTTTGAACACTCCACCGTGTTGCCCTTCCGTTTCGGAACCGTATTTCCGGATGACGACGCCTTGCGCCGCTCGGTCCGCAGCAATCAGCGCCAGTTCACCGCCAACGTGGAACGACTTCGCGGCAAAGCGGAGATGCATCTGAAGGTGGTGTTTGACGATGCAGGTCCCGATTCACCCAAGTATCATTCGTCACCTTGCGTCGGAAAGGAATATCTTTCCCGGCTTCGCGAGACAGCCACGGTACAACGGGAACGCCAGACGAAGGCGAAGGCCGTCTTTGTCCAGGTGCATCGCATGTTTTCTCCATTGGAGGAAGACATCACCTGCCGTCGCACCGACAGCGGAAAGATGCTGCTTGATATTGCTCACCTGATTGAGCACGAGAGTGTTGTTCGCTATCAGAACAAATATTCTTGCGCCAGCCAGACCATGCGCGATTGCCAGATCATGCTGTCCGGTCCGTGGCCGCCCTATCACTTTATCCACGGAACGCATCGCGTCTCCGCCCAGGCGGCCCACGCTTAGCGTTGCTGGTTTCCAATTGAGTTGCAGAGGAAATCCCTCGTGAGCCCCACAGCTCACGAGGGTTTTTTTATGGGCTTCGCTGCAAGCAGGAGACAAAAGCGGCAATGGCGGCCCACACCAGATGGACGCAGCCGGATTGAGAATGGAATCAGGAAAAGCGGTCGACTGTGGAAACGTCTTTTTTTCTGCTCATAATGAAGGTTTCCCGCCGCCGCGCGACCGACGCGTGCTCAATCTTCCGCCAGAAAGCGACAAAATAATCGGTTGCGGAAATGACGGACACCAGTGCCATAAAGTAGACGGCTGTAATGGCAATCACATGCACCGGCAGAATGAACCAGCCGAAATGCCACACCGTCCAGCGGTGATCGAGAATCGCCGCCACGACCGCGACAATCTGCGTCACCATCTTCAACTTGCCCAGGTCGCTGGCCTGAATCGTAAAACCTTCCGAAGTTGCGATGGAACGCAGCCCGCTAACTAGAAACTCGCGTCCAATTACCAGTACTGCAATCCACGCCGGAACAATCCGCGGATTCATCTCTACCAGGGAAATAAAGGCGGCTGTCACCAGCAGCTTATCCGCCAGCGGATCCAGCAACATTCCCATGGTGGTGATCTGGCCGCGTTTTCGTGCCAGGTAGCCGTCTACCCCATCCGTAATCGATGCCAGGATGAACAGAGCCGACCCAAGAATTTCCGCCTCACCATAAAAAGAGTGGAAGGGAAATGTCCGCGAAAGCAGCCAAATGAGCAGCGGTACACAAAAGATGCGGCTCATCGTGATGGAGTTGGGGAGATTCACGGAGTTTTCCTAGGTCGATAAGCCTGTCTCATAGGCCTTGCAAGCATTATGCACTACCTTGCGCTTCCTCCGCGTCCGCCGTTTCGTGTTTGTCTGCCTCTGGTACTGGCAGGCATATACAAATGCAGATGCAGTGGAACTTAGCTGAGTTCCACAAATGTTGTGAATTAGGGAACAAGTTCAATCGGAGGCTTCCGTCGTGGCCGCGTCGGCCAGCCCATTAAACGGAAAAAACAGCATGAAGACGGTGCCGTTGTCGCACTTGCGCACCGAATTCTTTGGGTCGCCGGAAGCTGTCGCGTTGGCGTCGGTGCCGTTATTCTCCGCTACCGCAACTGCGGGCCGGCTGCGAACCCGCACCGTGCCCTGGTGCTTCGCGATGATCTCCGAGCTGATCCACAATCCCAGTCCCGTGCCGGTAATTTCCTTGGTGGTGAAAAACGGCTCAAAAATGCGCTGGCGAACGGCCTCCGTCATCCCCGAGCCGGTGTCGGCAATCGTGATCCGCACACCTGTCACTTCCGGTTGATACCATGCCTGCGAGGCGCGCACCGATAAGTAAATCTTTCCGCCATTCGGCATCGCATCCAGCGCATTGCCGACAAAATTCGCAAACAGCTGCCGCATCTCTCCGCTGAAAGCGTACAGCTCCACACCGTCTCGGTATCGCCGAACGGTCTGCACTTTGGCGGCGTTCGACCGGCCATGGTGCAGGTCCAGCACGGAATCCAAAATCTCAGCCGGCTGAATCAGAGTCGGGCTGGAAGACTGCCGATAGAATCGAAGCGTCTGCTGCGTGATTTGCGAAACCCGCGCGATTTCCTCCTGCGCCATGTCGGTATAGTGTCTCGATTCTTCATCCAGCGGCTGCTGGTCCAGCAAATACAGCAAGTTCGTCACCGCTTCCAGCGGGTTGTTGATCTCGTGCGCAATCGATGCCGCCAGTTGCCCCGTCGCCGCCAGCTTTTCCGTTCGCCGCAACAATTCTTCTGACAGCTTTCTCTCCGTTGCATCGACGATCACTGCTCCCACCCAGCGTGAGCTTGAAGAACCAGGCAGCGGTTCCGCCACCCCCTCACCATCGCTTCTGAGCGCAACCTCACGCGGGTCTGCCGGTCGGTCTCCTCCGGTCCGCACTGGATAGAGGCTGATGAACCAAATGCGCGGACTCGCCGGCGAAGTCGGCAATTCGCCGTGAATTTCCAGTTCGCGGATCGGCTCACCCGTGGCAAACACCTGCTCAATGGCTGCCGCCAACTGCGTGCCTACGGTGCCCGGAAAGACTTCCTGCACGGTTCGGCCCAGATGATGACTGATGGAGAGCTGGTCCATCTCCGCCAGAAACTGGTTCATGCGCACGTAGCGCATTTTTCGATCGAAGAACGCGAAGCCGATGGGGGCATTCGCCAGCATCGAGTCCAGCAGCGCCAACGTTTCATTCAACCCGGCTCGCTGTTCCTTCAGCGCTGCCACCATGGTGTTGAACGAGCGCGTTAACTCCCCCGCTTCATTCAGCGATCGCGTCTTCAATGGGAATACGTCGCTGCGTTCCGGATCGCGAATCAGCAGCTTGGTGCCCCGCAGCAGTCCCCGTAATGGACGCGTCACAGAACGCGCCAGCAACAGAGAGAACAGGGCATTGGCGCCAATCGCCAGGAGCGCAAAAAACCACGCGGAGCGCAGAAGGCTGGATAAATCGACCTGGTCCTCCACAGTATCAGGGTAGACCCACGCCACCGCGACCGGCACGTTGTCGACTTCAATTCCCTCCGCCGCAACGATTCCGTGCCTTCCATCGTTGAAGATGCTGGCCGTCATCAAGGGACGCAACTGCCGTCGCTCTGCATCCGAAAGCGGCGGGTAGCCCGGCTTGCCAGTCTGGTTGCTGTAGGCCAGCGTGTCGCCGGACAGGTCTGTAATGCGTGCGGCGCGGATCGACGGCGTCGCCACCATTCCGTCCAGAATCAACTGCAGGCTCTCCAGTTGTTCATCCTTCAATTCGGAGGCTGCGGTGGTCGCTAGGACATTCACCTGGTAGGTGAGCCGTTCCATGGTGCGGTGACGAAGACTGTTCCGCTGCTGGTGATAGACGTATCCAAACACGGCGGCGACCAGCAGGCACTGCAACAATGCCGTGCCCCAGATCAGCTGCCATCGAATACTGCGTGGGAAAAGCTGACGCATCTAGTCCGTTGATTTCATTCTATTGGAGCAGGACTTCGATAGCGATGCCGCGATCCTTGCGCCGTCGATGGCACCAACAACGTTTTAGAAGCTTTTCGCCGTCGCGCGCAGCTTCTGGCGCAGTCCCGCGGCAATCTGTGCGCCGTGGAAGCGCCCATTTTCAATAAAGATTTCGTTGGTGCGCGCCCCGGCGACCACCACTCCCGCCAGGTAGATTCCGGGCACGTTGCTCTCCAGCGTGTGCGGATCGAACTCCGGTGTTCGGTCTTTCCCCGCCAGGCGAATGCCGAGGGCTTCCAGAAAGCTGAAGTCCGGGTGATATCCCGTCATCGCGAACACAAAATCGTTCTTCAGCGTGACCGGGCCATCCGGCGTGCGTAACCGCACGGAGTCGATCATGATTTCTTCCACCACCGTCTCGAAATGTGCGTGGATTTCATCGTGCGCGATGCGGTTCTCAATGTCCGGCAGAATCCAGTACTTCACATGCTTGTGCATGGCCGCGCCACGATGCACCAGCGTCACCCGCGCGCCGTGCCGCCATAAATCGAGCGCCGAAATCGCCGCGGAATTCTTGCCGCCAATTACCAGCACATCCTGATCGAAGTAGGGATGCGGGTCTTGATAATAGTGAAAGACCTTGGGCAAATCTTCGCCGGGAATGTTGAGATAGTTGGCGCGATCGTAATATCCCGTGGCGATGATCAACGCGCGGGCCGTGTATTGGTACGGCCTTCCGGCGGCATCTGTGCAGTGTACGATGAAGCCGCCCGCTTTGCCTTCTACCCGATCCACATGCTGATACTGGTGCAGCTTCAGACGAAAATGCTGCGTCACCTTGCGGTAATATTCCAGCGCTTCCTGCCGATTCGGCTTCTGGTTCGGACTGCTGAAAGGAATGTTGCCGATCTCGAGCAGTTCCGGCGTGGTAAAGAAGGTCATGTTCGACGGGTAATGAAACAGCGAGTTGCACAGGCAGCCTTTGTCGACCAGCAGGGTATTGAATCCTGCATTCTGCGCATCGATGGCGCACGCCAGCCCCGTCGGCCCCGCCCCAATCACTACTACATCCGCTGCTATCGCCGCTGCATCGCTCATACTTCTATTTAAGCATCTGCTTGGGCGGCGCCTTCTACGGCGAGCTTTCAACCTGGGACATAGGCCGCCACGAAAGGTTCTGGAGGGTGATTTGAGTCACGGGTATTCTCTGTTAACCCATGTATAAATACCCGGGGAAGGCGGGTTTATGAAAATTCTTCTCGCAATTGCCTGCGGGGACTGAAGTGCGTGTCTTGTCTGTTGCTCACGCGGCGCCCTATTTTCCAGACCCATGGTTAATGATGAGGGCGACTCATTTCGATTCGCTTAAAGATGAGCAGGAACGCGCTGCCCGAGATGTCGCTGCCGCGGCGGATGAGATTGCCAGGTGTGCACCAGACTTGAAAGTTACGACGCTGGTCCTCGAAGGCTCTCCCGAGAAAGTAATTGTCGAAGAGGCAGAGCGCTGGAAAAGCGATCTGATTTTCGTAGGATCACATGGCTATGGTCCCACGGAACGTTTCCTGCTTGGGGCAGTGGCTCAGGCAGTCGTGACCCACTCCCCCTGCTCCGTTGAAGTTGTGCGGTGCCACACGCCTGCGGCCGCGTGACGATCGTCCGCCTCTTGGCCCCCGAAGAATTGTGACGGGGATGGCCGGTTGACCTGTCTTCGCTCTGGATCCTTCACTCCAGTCGCAGCGGCAACCCACGGCGACTTTTCGTTCAGAGGGACTCCCCTCCAATTGCAGCCGATTTACTGCAGCACCGGAATCCCTGCGATTCTCGCCTGCCATTCCTTGGGTCCGGTCTCGTGGACAGACGTTCCTTTGCTATCCACTGCCACCGTCACCGGCATGTCCTTTACATCGAACTCGTAAATCGCTTCCATGCCTAAATCCGCAAATGCCAGCACGCGACTGCTTCGGATCGCCTTCGACACCAGATAAGCCGCGCCGCCCACTGCCATCAGGTACACGGCTTTGTGATCGCGGATCGCTTCGATCGCCGCCGGCCCGCGCTCCGCCTTGCCGACCATACCCAGCAAGCCCGTCTTCTCCAGCATCTGCCGCGTGAAACGGTCCATGCGCGTGGAGGTGGTCGGTCCTGCAGGCCCTACCACTTCATCTCGCACTGGATCTACCGGTCCCACGTAATAGATAAAGCGATCGCGGAAGTCTACCGGAAGCTTCTCGCCGGCATTCAGCATGTCGACCATGCGTTTGTGCGCTGCATCGCGCCCGGTCAGCAGCTTGCCGGTCAGCAGCAGCACCTCGCCCGGCTTCCACGCGGCCACTTCATCGCGCGTGACGGTATTCAAGTTCACGCGGCGCGCCTTCGAAACATCCTGGGTCAACTTCGGCCAGTGTTCCAACGACGGAGTTTCCAGCGTCGCCGGTCCGCTGCCATCCAGCACAAAGTGCGCATGGCGCGTGGCCGCGCAATTTGGAATCATGGCCACCGGCAGGTTTGCGGCGTGCGTCGGATAATCCCGAATCTTCACATCCAGCACGGTCGTCAGTCCGCCCAGTCCCTGCGCGCCAATTCCCAACCTGTTCACCTTCTCGTAGATCTCGATCCGCAACTCCTCCAGCCGGTTCTTCGGTCCACGTGCGATCAGCTCCTGCATGTCAATCGGATCCATCAACGACTCTTTCGCCAGCAACATTGCTTTTTCCGCTGTGCCGCCAACGCCGATCCCCAGCATTCCCGGCGGACACCATCCCGCGCCCATCGTAGGAACGGTATTCAACACCCAGCCCACAATCGAGTCGGTGGGATTGAGCATCACGAATTTCGATTTTGCCTCGCTGCCGCCGCCCTTGGCTGCGACCGTTACGTCCACGTTGCCGCCATGCACCATCGAAACGCTCACCACCGCCGGCGTATTGTCTTTCGTGTTCTTGCGCGCTCCCGCCGGATCGGCCAGTATGGAAGCCCGCAGAATATTGTCCGGATTGAGGTAGGCGCGGCGCACGCCCTCATTCACCATCTGCTCGACGGTCATGTCGGTGCGGTCCCATCGCGCATCCATCCCCACCTTCACAAACGCAGTCACGATGCCGGTGTCCTGGCAGATGGGGCGGTGCCCCTCGGCGCACATGCGGGAGTTGATCAAGATCTGCGCCATCGCGTCCTTGGCGGCGTGCGACTGCTCCAACTCGTACGCGCGCGCCAGGTTGGTGATGTAGTCGACCGGGTGGTAATAGGATATGTGCTGCAACGCGTCGGCGACGCTCTGAATAAAATCCTGCTGGCGAATGGTGGCCATGATGATTGGTCTTTTCCTCAAAGAAAGTCGAACATACTAGTTTAGACCGTCGTGGCCGCCGACCAATGTGGGCGCCATCACACAATTGACGCGAAGACGATGCGATTTCATGACAACCATCCACGCCGCCACGATCATTGAGGCACCTATAGAGTTGTGCTTCCACCTGTCCTTAAGCATCGATCTGGAGCTATCCTCCGCGCAGCGGTATGACATCCAGGCAATCGACGGAGTTACAAAGGGATCGATCGGACTCGGTCAACGGGTTACCTGGAAGGTAAAGCAGTTTGGGGTTTGGGTGACCCATACGAGCGAGATCACTCGCCTAGAAGCGCCATTTTATTTTCAGGACGCTATGGTGAAGGGCATTTTCCGCTCATTTCGCCACGATCACTTCTTTCGCCGTTTGAGCCAAGATCGCACGGAGATGCTCGATGAGTTGACGTTTAGGTTTCCTGCCTATTTGCTGGGAGTGCTTACCGAGCGCCTGGTTGTCGGGCGACGGCTAACCAAATTTCTTGCAGCAAGAAACTCTCTCATTAAGCGCCAAGCTGAGGGGAGCGTCTAATCGCGGTCGCCCTCGGACTTGCTGTTCTGGGCTGCACGGATTTCTTCCACGTCCGCGAGATCGCGCATCCGGCCCGCGGCAAGCTTGGAAGCGATCAGGTCGGCTCTGCCAATGAAGAATACGGTTAGGCCGTCCTTCTCATCGATCACTTCCTCGACTCGCCTGTCCCATGCCTCGTCGAAATCTACGCCATCGATGCCGGGAAGAAGATCGACTGCGACCGGGGGTTCTCCAAAGCGGATGAACTTTTTCGGGTCCGCAAGATCACTCTCGCTGATTCCGCCGAGCGGTGCACCAAATGCCGCCAGCGCCGCATACGTCGCGCGCGCGTTCGCCGGATCGGCCTTGATAAAAATATCCAGGTCTTTCGTTGCACGGGGCTGCGAGTGGAAAGAAACCGCATGGCCGCCGACAACGAGGTACTTAACCCCGTGAGCGTTGAAGGCAGACAATAGGTCCTTGAAGTCGTCGAACATGGCGGCCTGGCTCTTTCATCGCGTAGGCGGAGAGGGTGAGTTCTTTCACAGCGCGCATACGCTCGTGGACCGGGCGACTCTGCCAGTATCTGTATTCGTCAGCCTTCATCTCCTCCAGGCTGGCGTAGATTCGCACCGTCTTGTCCATACCCGTTTGTAGCACTCACCGCGTCCGGTTTCAACGCCCTTATTGCCGCGAACTTCGATCGATACCCAACGGCAGGCAATCCGGTTGTAGGCTGAAGATAGGCGAATAGGAGCAAGAAATCATGCCGAAAACCCGCAAGGAAAAAGATTCTCTTGGCACGATTGCTGTTCCCGCGCGAGCCTATTATGGCGCGCAGACTGTTCGGGCCGTCCACAACTATCCCATCTCCGGGATGCGCGCGCATTCCGTGCTGATCGGGGCCATCGGCATGGTCAAGCGCGCTGCCGCCGAGACCAATAAAAAACTCGGGCTGATCGACGCGCATCGTGCCGACGCCATTTCAAAAGCTGCGCAGGAGGGCATCGACGGCAAGTGGGATGAGCAATTTCTCGTCGACGTCTTCCAGGCTGGTGCCGGCGTCAGTTTCCACATGAACGCCAATGAGGTCATTGCCAATCGCGCCAACGATCTGCTTGGCGGCAAGCTTGGCGAATACGCCCCCGTCCATCCCAACGACCACGTGAACTACGGTCAGTCCACCAACGATGTTTTTCCCACCGCCATGCGCCTGGGAACGTTGCTGGCGCTCGAAACGCTCTACCCGGTTCTCGATTCGCTCGCGCGCAGCTTCGAAAAACAAGCCAAAGAATTCGACAGCATTCTCAAATCCGGTCGCACGCACCTGCAGGACGCTGTCCCGATCCGTCTCGGGCAGGAATTTGCGGCTTACGCCGTTGCTATCCGCAAGGCGCGCGCCAACATCACGCAGCAAGCCGAGGGCCTGCGCGAACTCGGCCTGGGCGGGTCCGCAGTCGGCACCGGCATCAACACGCATCCGCGGTATCGTGCCGAGGCCATTGCGCGTCTCGCCAAGCTCTCCGGCCAGAAACTCACCGCCGCCCGCGACATGCGCTGGGCTATGCAATCGAATGCCTGCATGGCGGACATAAGCGCTGCGCTGCGCACGCTCGCGCTGGAAATTATTCGCATCTCGAACGACCTGCGCCTGCTCGCCTCCGGCCCCAACACCGGCCTGGCAGAAATCGTTCTGCCCAGCCTGCAGCCGGGCTCTTCGATCATGCCCGGCAAAATCAATCCCGTGATGGCAGAGCTGGCTGCCATGGTTTGCTTCCAGGTCATTGGCAATGACACGGCCGTCGCCTACGCGGTGCAGGCCGGCCAGTTGGAGCTGAACGTGATGATGCCCACCATGGCCTACAACGTCCTGCAGTCCATCACCATCCTCGCCAACATGCTGCGGCAGTTCGATGGGTATTGCATCGCCGGCATCAACGCGAATCGCGCCCGTTGCCAGCAATATGCGGAGAGCACCGTCTCGCTCGCCACCGCGTTGAATCCCTACATCGGCTACGCCAAAGCCGCGGAGATCGTGAAGGAATCTGTCGCCAGCGGTCGCACCATCGTCGAGCTTGCGCGCGAGCAACATCTGCTCAGCGAAAAAGAAATCGCCGAGATTCTCGACCCCAAACGGATGACCGAACCGCAGCTTCCTTTGAAGGCCGCCAGGAAGCGCGACGCCCGCAGCCCGCGCCGCAAAAACTAAAGTCACGGCCGAAAATCTAACCCTCAACCTTTGCCACTTTGTCACCCAGAGCACCCGCGCCATCGCATCCTTTACTACTTTCTGCTCCCTGGTGCCTGGTCGCTGAATCCCGATGACAGGCATTCCCGCGGTTGATACCTTCCACGATTCCCCGGAGCAAGGTTTCCAACCGCAGCCAATCTCGCATGGCCTTACAATGGGAGGTAACACGATTCCCCTGAAAGCACGCAAA
>JAJYBW010000403.1 GCA_021778815.1 Acidobacteriota bacterium
TCAATCGTCATAAGAGATCTCAATGAGGCGTGACAAGCACGTGCAGAATCCAAAAAGACTTTGAACCTGAAATAGTTGCAAACCTGATGCCTGTACTTGCTTGTATTCCCATTCTAACGATTTAAATGTCCGTTGCCGATAGCTTTGCGTCTCAAAAATAGAGAAGCCAGCGGTGTTTGGAAAGTTTTCTCACCCGCTGTGGCCAGACTCTTCGTTCGGCCTAATCATACGAGGCAGGCTGTCTCATTCGACGGATCGCACATCAATGCGGCACGAAGGAGTCGTCTTTGGGATGATTTACCTTCTGGAAAAGCCACGTCAGAGCCGCGGCGAAAAACGCGAACAGTGCGGTCCAGCGAAACACATCGATAAACGCCCACAGCAGCGCCTGCCGCTGCAACTGGAGATACATGGCCGCCAAGGCCGCAGGTTCTCCGGCAGCGGATCCCAAAAAGCGTGCGAAGTACGTGCTCATCATCGCCAGGTGCTGTTGAAACCAATAGCCACTTTGCGGCACGGCGGCGGCGATGCTGACTTGATGAAAGTCGGCGCGCCGAACCAGCGCCGTCTGTGCCACGGAGATTCCAATCGAGCCACCAATATTTCGCATCAGGTTGAAGATCCCGGTCGCGTTGCCCATTTCGCGGTTGTTGAGGGCTGCTGTGCCGATACTTGCGATCGGAACAAAGAGAAAACTCATGGCGAACCCTGTCACAACGATGGGAATCAGCAGCGTGGTCGGCGAAATCTGCAGATCTACAAACGAGAATAAAACCGAGCAGATGCCAAACGCAGAGAATCCAACCGAGAGCAACCAGCGGTTATCCATCTTCTGACCTATGAGGCCGACAAGAGGAAGCCCAATCATGGAGCCAAGGCCACGAGGGGCGACAACGATCCCGGCGGTCAGGGCGGTATAACCGAGCACCTCCTGATAGAAAAGCGGCAGAACCGTGATTTGAATGTAGAGGACAAAGCCAAGCACGAATATCAGCAGGCAGCTGATCCCGAAATTCCAGTCGCGCATGACGACATGAATGTCGACCAGCGGGTGACGGGCTCTCCAGGAGTGAACAATGAACCAGCCAAGAGAAATACAAAGGATCAGGGTGGCCCAGCGAATCCAGACCGCACTGAACCAGTCGACCTCCTGTCCCTTGTCCAGGATCACCTGAAGGCAACCTGTCCACAAGCACAACAGGCCGAAGCCGAGGTTATCGAAGGGGCCGACCTTTGCGTTTCGGATGTACGGCGGATCGTGAACGAAACGACTGATCATGAAGACAGCAAGAATACCGATAGGGATATTGATGTAGAAGGCGTACCGCCAGCTATAGGAATCTGTGAGCCAACCGCCCAGTGTTGGCCCCAGCACGGGCGCGACTACGACGCCGAATCCAAACAGGGCCATCGCAGCGCCGCGCTTCCTGGGCGGAAAGCTTTCCAGCAAGATTGCCTGGGACAGAGGCTGAAGCGCCCCTCCCCCAGCACCCTGGAGCACGCGTGCGATCAACAGCAAAGTCAGCGAGGGCGCAGCTCCGCAAAAGAAGGAGGCTACGGTAAACACGACCACACAGAAGATGAGGAATCTTTTTCGTCCAAAGCGCAGCGCGAACCAATTGCTGGCCGGCAAGACAACGGCGTTGGCGATCAGATAACTGGTCAGGACCCACGTCGCTTCAGAATTTGAAGCCGCCAGGGAACCTGCAATGTACGGCAGCGCGACGGACGCAATCGCGGTGTCCAGCACCTCCATAAACGTGGCCAGCATGACAGAAATGGCCACCACCCACGGGTTTACTGCAGGCATTGTCTGGAGAGGCGCTTCGAGGGCGGCCGAGGGCGATGCCGCGGCCTGCGCCGAAGACGAGTCAACCGAGGGCCTCTCGATCAGCGTAGCCATGACCGCGCGCCTCCCTGGCGGCACACACGGGGAGTGACGATTCAGGGTAGGTCTGGCAGGTATCCGCGTCTGTGTCTGACATCACACCAGCGACCCGGGAGCGCAGCACTGCATGACATCGAATGCGCTGACACCTCCAGCGAAGGCGGTTCGACATCTGAGTTTATTTTGATCATTATTGGCCCCATGGGATTGAGAGAGTGAACGATGCTGACAATCAAGTACCGTGGATTGGACAAAAGCATCGACAATGTTGAATTTCTACGCGGGAAATCGCATGAGTTCATGTACACGTAGAACTTTTTGCAAAGGAGCGATGTTTTGCTCCGCGAGCGCGGTGTTCGCAAAAGAGATGAGGTCTCCGCACGCCAGCTTTCCTACGGCCCCCCGCGCAAGAATTGCAGTTGCAACCTACCCGTTCCGAAGTAATCTCATCGCCCCAACGAACCAAGGTCGCGACTCCTCCAAGCCTGGAATGGATCTGGCAGAGTTTGCTCGTTTTGTTCGGACGGAGTTTCAGGTGCGCGGCATTGAGCCGTTGTCGCTCCACTTCCCTTCCACCGATCCAACCGAGATTCTCAAGCTGCGCGCGGCATTTGATGAAGCCGGCGTTCACACGGTCAACATTCCTGTCGACGACTCAGTTGAGCTCTGCAGCGCAAACGCTGCAACACGGAATGCGGGAAATGCACGCTATCGAATATGGATCGATATAGCGGCCACACTTCGATCTCCAAGCATTCGCATCTGGATTCCAAGTGCTCCGATACTTCTGACCTTCCCCGGGCTGTCCGTACGCTAAAGCCGACGCTGGATTATGCAGCCGCGCATAACATCGTGGTCAACCTGGAAAACGATGACCCGATTCTCTCCTCCGACAAACGCATTCTGGAGGCTATTCGGTTAGCGGACAGAGCGTAATTGAGGGCACTGCCTGATTTCGCAAATTCCCTGATGGGCGGCGGCGAGCCATTCAACATGCAGGCAGTTCACCGCATGTTTGCTCATGCCTGGAATATTGCTCATGTGAAGGACGCGGAGATGATCCGCGGTAAGCGTGAGACGGTTTCGTTGTCAGGGCTGTTCGGCGTTGCGAAAGCGACGCGATATCGCGGCTACTATTCCATGGAATCCGACTCCGATGCTGATCCCGTGATCGACACCAAACACCTGATTGAGCAAAGCGTGGCCCGGAT
>JAJYBW010000031.1 GCA_021778815.1 Acidobacteriota bacterium
GACGGCCTGACCGGCGATGATGGCCGCACCTCCGACTTCTTGCGCCTCCCCAGCGGTCGCATGATCGCCGGACCGTCACTGGCTCTGTTAGCCGCGGATATGCGAGATGTGCGCCAGGTCCAGTTCATTCAGCCCGATCCAGCCCATGTCACTTTGAAAGTCGTCGCCGGCAACGGTTATAGCCGACGCACCGAAGAAGAACTTCGGCGACGCATGCAGCCTTACCTGGAAAACGAGAGCAGCCTCACCATCGTGACCGCTGACTCGATTCCCTCCGAGCCTTCCGGGAAATACAGATTCGTAAAAACGACTGAAGAGACTGAGATCCCAACGGCCATGAGCCGGTAAAGGAAAGTACGAATGGGAATATTGCACACGCATTTCATTTTGCCTTTGACGGAGCCGGAGCGACATGCCGGTCTGCCTGGCCGCCTGCGCCAGATCAAGAAGTTTGAGCGGATGTCTGAACGGCAACAGCGCAAGGTTCAGCAGGATCGTCTGCGAAAGCTGCTGGAACACGCCTATACCACCGTGCCTTTCTACCGCAGGCAATTTGACAGCGCCGGGTTTCATCCGCGCGAAGCCCGTGTCGATCATCCGCTGCCCTTACCCGTCTTGACCCGCGAAGATCTTCGTACCGCCGCCACCTGGCTGGTCTCTTCTGCCTTTCCAGCCGAAAAACTTCGGGTCGCGCTCAGCGGCGCCACCCATCGCATGCCAACTCGCTTTCATCGCGACATTGAAGGAGTCCGCGACAAAGTTGCCCTCAAGATGAAGCTCGACGAGTGGGCCGGCTTCCGCGCCGGCGACAGCGCCATGATGCTTTGGGGCGCTATCTCCGACGCCGCCAGAGAATTCAACTGGAGATGGCGCGTCGATGAGGGCGTCTTCATGCGCCAGACCCCGCCACCTCCCGGAATTGTCGGAATCGAAGTCCTGGAAAAATGGCGCTGGCGGTATGAGAAACAGCGTCCAAAAATTCTGTATGGTCGCGCCACTGTTCTCGCTGCCTTTGCCGGATATCTGCGCGAACGCGGCATCACCCATCGCCCCAACGCCGTCATCTCCACGGCAGAGGTCCTGAGCCTGCAGCATCGCAGGCTCCTCGCATCCGTCTTTAAAAGCGCGCCCTTCAACTACTATGGCCGCCGCGATGTCGGAATGATTGCCGCCGAATGCTCGGAGCACGAAGGACTGCATTTTCATCCCTGGAGTTCGTTTGTCGAGTTTGATCCCATCGCGCAATCGCCGGATGGCCCTGTCTACCGCGTGCTTGTGACCGATCTGCTGAATTACGGTCAGCCGTTTATTCGCTTCGACACCGGCGACTGCGTCACCCTCACGGAACAAAGTTGCAGTTGTGGACGATGGTTTCCATTGGTCGGCAAAATTCTTGGACGACTGGATCAAAATTCGATTGTCGCCAATGGCGCTGTCGTTCCCAACGTCACATTCAATGACCCGTGGAACTCGATGAAAACTCCCGTTCAGCCCGTCCTTGCGTTACCGGCCAGGCGGAAACGTGCCGTCAGCCGGCCGGCTCAGAAGAAACGTGCGATGTCCGCTTGAGGTGGAGAGTGTGAGCCCATCGAGCACCGGGTTGCCCATGGCGCCGCGCTTCCTCTCCGCCGGTCAAGGATTGGAGCGGCTCGCACCAAAATGTATTCGAGGAGTTCAAGGATGAGCTTTTTTCACACCCACATGCTGTTGCCTTTCGTTGAACGGGAACGTCATGCCGGTCTCGCTCGGCGCATGCGGGAAATTTCTCGCTTTGAGCGGATGTCGGAAAAGGACCAGCGCGCCATCCAGCAGCAACGACTGCAGCGCATCCTCACTCACGCCTACAACACCGTTCCGTTCTACCGCCAGCGCTTTGACGACGCAGGTTTCCGGCCTTCCGATGCGCGCGTGGATCGCCCCCTGCCCTTGCCCGCCCTGCGCCGCGACGACCTGCGCGACGGCGGACAATCTCTTCTCTCGAACGCCTTTCAGTTGAAGGACCTTCGCCAGGCCGGCAGCAGTGGCACCACCACCACACCCGTCCAATTTCATCGCAATATCGAAGCCCTGCGCAACAAGACGGCGCTCCAATTTCAGTTGAACGCCTGGGCGAATTACCATGCAGGCGATAGTGTCATGACATTATGGGGCGCCCACCGCGACCTGGCCATGCAGCCCAGTTGGCGTTGGCGTCTCTACGAAGAAACTCTGCTTCGCCGCACCTCTGCTCCTGCCGGTTTCCTGAGTCAGGAAATTCTTGAACGGTTTCGCGAACGCTACCAGAAACGCCGCCCGAAAGTGCTGTATGGGTATTCCACCATCCTCGCTGCATTCGCTTCCTATATGCAGCAACATGGAATGGACCACAAACCTGAAGTCATTATCGCCACCGCAGAAGTCATGAATGACACGAACCGGCAGTTAGTTGAATCTGTGTTTGGCAGCAAGCTTTTTATGCATTACGGAAGCCGGGATACCGGCATGATTTGTGCCGAATGCTCCGCCCATCAGGGCATGCACTTCCATCCCTGGGGTTGCTATGTCGAATTTGATCCAGTGCGCGAGACCTCGGATGGACTCGCGTATCGCATCCTGGTGACTGACCTGTTGAATGATGGCCAGCCCTTCATCCGCTACGACACCGGAGATTGCGCCATCCTAACTTCGCAACCTTGCAGTTGTGGTCGGTGGTTTCCAACCGCCAGCAAAATCCTCGGGCGCGTCTCCGACGGAATTATGCTTGCCAACGGCGGCATGGTGCCCGGCGTCAGCGTCGGCAATCACATGTCCCAGCTGGGGGAAACATTTCGGGCCATTGCCCAGGTGCAGTTCGTTCAGAAAACACATGAGCATGTCCATCTGAGATATGTCGTGAAGGACAAGAGCCCTTTGGCAGACCAGGAACTACAGACGATATGCCATGCCATCGATTCGCTTGCGAATCACCGTATGGAGTGGTCGCTCGAGCAAGTAGCCGACATCCCTCGCGAACGCTCAGGCAAAATTCGCCTCTGCATCTCAGAGCTTCCGTCTTCTGATACCTCGATTGCCAATTCCACGCCCGAACTGTTGGCTCAATCTCGAACCTAGGCAACAATGACTACACGATCAGAGCTCGCCAATGAAATCGCGACGATGAAAACCGTGTGAGATTTGCAAATAGCAGAATCTGCTGCCCTCAAGTCCAACCCGCTGCAAGTGATCGTTACAATTGCTCTGCCGATTCCCCTTCCAGTGCGAACGCACTCAGTTCTCTTCCACCGTCTACTTCTGCGAAGCTTCTGGAATCTTCTGCCAGCCCCATGGCCCATGGGGACCACTGGAAGACAACTCGTAGTCTGGGGTAAACAAAACATGCTTGCCCCCCGGAACAAACTTCTCAATGTAGTAAATCATGTCTCGGTTACTGGAAATAGCTGCGCTCACTTCTGGTCCGGATGCTGTTCTCCCGCTACGACTTTGATTCATCGTCAGCATCGCATCACTATATTTTCCGCCCCATACGGTGCGTGCCGACAGTACACTCTGGCCATAAGCCCAGGCCAGTTCCTGAACTGAGCCCAGTGCTCCCAGTACCAACGCCGCCGCGAGCCACCCGCGCAGTCGAATGGAAGGGAGTAAGTCGGCGCATATCCATCCTAGAACCATTAGGGGAATAACAGAGCCCCTCGATGCATAGCTATTGCCCTCTGGAAAGCCGACCAAATAGGTCGAAAGTACAAAGCCGATGGCCAGTGCCACCAATATCCGGTTCTTCGCATCAAGCTCTCTTCCTCGAGTTACCAGCGCCAGCAGATACGGGAAGAAGTTGCAACAGAGCAAAACGATAAACAGGGCAAACCCGAACCAGATGCCACCGGAGATTGCCGATACAAACGAAAATCTCCGCGAGGTGAACTGAATCCCGGCAATAAAAGGAAAGTGAAATCCAATGCGATGCGGTTTTCCCAGATAAATCCACGCGATCGGCCAGATCAATGCGCCGGACACGCATGCCAGCGCCATCGCTGCCTTCCCATTCTTTCGCAGCGAATAGCCCAGCACCAGGATTCCCATCGGCAGCGCGCTGATAAAGACAAATATGCTGCTATAAAACACATAGCTGACAAGCAGGCTGCACAAAAGAACTACCTGCCACCCCTTCTTCTCCGCTCGGTCCCAGATGTGCCAGCAAAGGATTGCGGCGCCCACAGCGGATAGATGATGCACCGCCCAAGTAGACAGCACAAAGTAATTGAATAACTCGATGCGCATCCCGAAGCAGGCCATCCAAAACGAATTATGCTGAAACGGAACAATCAATGCGAATAGGGAGGCAATTCCCGCCCAGCAGCCAATCAAATACAGCGCCCAGTAGAAATGCCTCCGGCCCTTGGCACGATTCAGCCCGACGTATAACAGTGTTAGTCCAACCAGCACCTGATAGATTGCGCATCCGATCGCAAATGCGGCCTTAATGGTAAATCCGTGCAACGGAACCGCGAGATACATCGCGGCGATCATCATCCACGGCGCATAGTACAGCGAGAAGTACTGGCCGGGCATCAGGCTGTACTGCGCCGGATAGCGGATGGAATGTACCAGCGAATTGACCTCGGGGAAATGCCAGGTATCGTCATACACTACGGGCCCAACCAGATGGTGGAATGCTCCCTCCAATAGATAAGGAATTCGCAGTCCGGCGAACATCACAAATAATCCGACCATACCGAGAAGAAGCATCCGTTGCTCTCGGTCTGACAGATAATCCGGCTGGCTCACTGGAATTAGCTTGGACCGGAAGATCCATGTGAGTGCGATTGCCAGCGCAAGAAAGAAGATAATCGGCAGCCAGTGCGTGTAGAGCCTAAGAGTATTCATCAGCAGCATGGTTACAAAATTAGCGCAGAACATTGCACACGCAATTTTCGCTGCCACGGCAGAAGTCTTATAGAGGTTCATCCAAGCATCCCCACGATAGATGGTTTATTGTGCTTTCATATAGAGATCGACAGTGTGTCCAGGGATATTCGTGGGAAACGACTCGACAAGTTTGACGTTAGAACCCTTCGGCGCCTCACCCCGAAACAGAAAATATCGCACTCCCTTTGTCCGTTCCGCGCTCCGCGGCGCTATATCTGAGACCGATACGGTCGGCTCGTAATCGTAGGCGGGGAGATAGGTGTAATATTCTTCCCAATAATCGTTAACCAATATTGTTGCCCCGCCAGGGACATTTGCTTTCACTCCGGTCAAAATAGGTTGCAACCACGGTTGATAGAGCCTCAATGGCTGCCGTCTCACCCATTCCTGAGTCCCGACGAGAGCCAGAACAACTACCGCCGCAGCAATGGCGAACCTTTGTCGTCCAGGGACAATTCCAGCCAATATATCGCCGAATAGAAGGGCCACTGTGATCAGCAGGAATAGAAGCGCTTCAGTAATATAAGTGTCGAGACGAAAGTGGTCTGCGACTCCCAGCCCGATCGCCACCAGCGTGTAACTCATAAATACAATCGTCACCACCGATACTTTGCGTCGAACCAACAGCGTGATTGCAGTCATCAGCGCGAAAAAAGACAGCAATAAAAGGCCCTCGTGCCCAAGGAAGAATTTTCCATATAGGTCGGCGATACTTAGACGATCCCCAAAGGCAGCTTTGTTCTTGAATACTAATGTGGAACCCGTGACGCCATAGCACTCGAGATAGCCTCCGCGAAGCCATCCACCCGGCCATAGGATGAAAGTGGTCACAAGAAACACAAGCACTGCTTTCCCGAAAGAAATTGCCAGCGTTCTCAAATCTCCCAGTGCGCTTCGATTCACAACCCAGAGAACAGCCATGGTCAGGAATACAGACACGATCAGCTCTAAGCTGAATTCCAGCGTCGCAAATGCACACGCAAGAAAAACAGCGGCCACCGCCAGGGTTCGAAATCGATGATCACGAAAGTAGCTCGCAAAAGCGAATAAAAATAACACTGCAAACAACATGTACCAACTATGCGGCGAGGGATCCACACTCACTTCCGTATTGCGACTTTGAATGCCCGCGACCAGAGCCAGCATAGCTGCGACTGGGAGCGGCAGCCCAAACGCAAACAACCCTACGACAACTACTCCGCACGTGGCCGCCGTCACCAGCGAGGTCAGCACACGCTGACTGGCATCGGCTGAACTCACCAGAGAAATCACATGCATCGTATAGAAACTGACAGGCGTATGAAAATGGCGAATCGCTGCGTTATCGCCACTGAAGTAGAGATAATCCCACGGGTGTGAACGGAAGGCCGGATCGTGACGCAATTCGTACAGTTGCACCGGCGAAGCACTATCCGTGTTGAGATAAAGCTGCAAAAAATGTGTGTTGGCAGCACGCCTGTAGTCTGCCGAGTCGCTCAGCAGATAATTGCTTTTGGCATATGGAGAGTGAAACAGAAAAACAAGCAGCGCAACTAGCAGACCGCAGCCTATCGCCATTCCAAAGCTCTTCCGCCCTGGAGACGTTCTCGTCGTCATGGGTTCCGTCATCGTTGGATTTTACCGTCCGGCAGATAATTCACAACATGCTTCTTTATGCAAGAATCACAGCTGCAATCTATCTGCCAAAACGGTCGAATTGCCAACAATGTCGCGTTTTATTGCGTTAATTCCCTTGCCGGTTACAGGTGTTCTTGAAACTACCTCCAATAGAAACGACTGCCGTCGAATAGGATCCGCAACTTACCGTGGGATTTGAAATCGAATCGTCAATCGTCAAAACCGGTGGCGGGGCGGACTGCCCATAGGTATCGTCTTGCGCAACTATCGTGGGTCCTGCACCGCAACTCCAGGTTTGACCTGCTTGGATTGTGTATGGACCGTACGGGATATCCCCATTTCCTCCGATTAATACGCACGTAGGACCGGTGAATTGATTGGATTGGAAGACAAGATTGGCGGCGTTGATGCTTTCAAATCCCAATGCGTCCGCCACACCGCCGGCACCTGCCGGGGCTGAGAAGGTATTTCCCGAGATCGTTCCGGCAACCAGCGAGTTCATATCCGTGAAATCGATCGCGGTGGATGCGCACACCGTCGCCGGAACCGTCACCGTGTTATTGGTGATCTTGAAGTTGGTCGAGGGTGAGGTTCCAGTCTCCGTACTATTCGGCCAGTCGTAATTCTTGATTCGAATTCCGTACGTGCCACCCAACTCACAACCGTTGTACTCGCTGTTGTTGGCCTCTTCCGCCACATTCACGATGTTGTGATTCAAAATGAATCCGGAGCTTTCTCCATCCAATCCTCTGCCTCGGCCTGTAATCGTGTTGTCATGCACGTTCTGGCCGTTCATGGTCACAATCACGCCATAGTCGTTACTGTAATAGCTGGTCAGCTTAATGGTGTTGTTATATATCTGCGAGTTAGCTTCACCATCCGCGATCCCTCCTTGCGCCGAGCCATTGAAGGTATTTCCGGAGATATCGTCCGGCAACGGATTACCCGTGCGCTCTTCGTCCGTATGGATCACGTATCCCTGGAAGGCCGCTCGTGCCCCTAGTGGATTTTGTCCTGGCTGTTGAATATTCGTCACATTGTCGTTGACGACATTGTTTTGAATTTTGTATCCACCTCCATCCACCTCACCGTGGAAAAACTGGCTCCCGACGGATTGAAAGGTCACATTCAAATCGTGGATATATCCTCCCCCCGCACCATCTCCCTGGCCCATCCAGAAGACGTGGCTGAATGGAGCGGCATTTGCCGATTCCACGATGTTGCCGCCGTATATGGTCAGGTTCGCTCCGCCGCCCAAACATTGCGCAGAGGCTAACCCCGTATACCAGCTCGCACAGGCTGAAATTGCCGGCGTCGGAGCGCTCCCCCCTCCTGTGCCATAGGTAATCGTATGGCCGTTCAGGTTGAGAGTGATGTTATTCGCACCCAGCGCAAAACATGTTCCAGAGCTTGACACATCATTGGCCAAATAATACGTGCCAGAGGAAGTGAGGTTCTTGCACGAAGTCAACGCGGTTCCGGTCGCCGGCGTCGTGGGTGGTGGTGGCGTCGTCGGTGGTGGCGTCGTCGGTGGCGGCGTTGTTGGTGGCGGCGTCGTCGGTGGTGGCGTTGTTGGTGGCGGCGTCGTTGGTGGCGGCGTCGTCGGTGGTGGCGTTGTTGGTGGTGGCGTTGTTGGTGGTGGCGTTGTTGGTGGCGGCGTTGTTGGTGGTGGCGTTGTTGGTGGCGGCGTTGGAGCAGCCCCAACGGTAAGCGTCAGTGCCCCCGTCACGTTATCTTTCAGCGAATCTGACACCACCACATTGAATGTGAAAGTGCCGGCCGTTCCCGGCGTACCGCTGACATTTCCATTCGAACTGATCGAAAAACCCTGCGGCAGAGAGGACTGCCCGAAGCTCCAGTTATACGGCGGTTGCCCTCCGTTTGCTGCCAACGCCACTGTGTAATTGGAGCCGGCGGTCGCGGAAGGAATGCTGGTGGTCACCAGGCTCAGCGGCGGATAGCAGGTTGTGGGCGGTCCGCCGGCACTCACTGTGGCGGGTAGAGCACTGAATAAAAAGATCAGGACTGCGAGGGGGAGAAGATATTTGCGCACCATTACATTCAGACTCCATTCTGAAAAACTTCCTGCGAATGGTCGGGCTCTGCCTCATGGGCAGCTTCCGAACCGGCATACGCACAACAAGTATGGTCTCCAAGGGGCAGCACCAAACTGACAAGACCGCAAGCAATGCAGGGCAGGAAACTGAATTCCAGGAGAAGAGCCGTCAAACGATTCCAATCCGCGGCAGTAAGGACGTCGGAATGCCCTACTGTCCCGGATGGGAGCAATCTTCAAGGGGTATTACCGGAAAGGGGCATTACCGGAAGAGGGTTCCCCTCCTTCACGATGACCCGTACCAATGATTTTTTTTGATCTAGAGCGATCATAGTCCAAAAACCATGTCGCATGCCTAGGTTCGCAAGTGGATTCCTGGCCGGGGGACCCGTGTAGGAACCTCAGCGCGCAGGGCGGGGAGCAGCGCGGGAGACCATTTTTGCTCGATCACCCTCGATGCGGACATCCCGGGCTCTTCCACCGAAGTTTCCGTAACTTGTTGCTGCAGCATAGGTAATAGGCTGACAGATGACGCCATTGAGCCGACCATAAACCACATGTCCCGATACAGGTTGTGGGCGGCATATCCGTCAAACAACAGCAGGGCCAGAATAATATTGAACATCGCCGGCAATCCCTGCAAAAACCGGGACGCATCGACGGCCGCCAATTGTTTTCGCAATCGGAAATTTAGCTTGAACAGGCAAATGAGATACCCTCCAAACGTAAAAATTCCCACCAGACCCAGTTCTCCCAAAAGCTTGAAATACAGCGAGTGTGCGTTCAGGAAAATCCTGCGACCATTTCCAGGCCAGTACTTCATTCCGTTCGCTGCCGTGTAATCCCCCGCTCCAATTCCAGTGATCGGATTGCTTTCAAACATGGCCACACCGCCATGCCAGCTCAGAATGCGGTTTTGGTACGACAAATCCGTCTTGAGGGTTTTAACGGTTTCATACCGGGCCTTGTATTGCTGCGGAATCACCATCCACACCAGAGGGCCAAGCGCAATCAGAACTGGCAGATAGATCAGGTTCCTTGGCCTGCGAAAGACCAGCATCAGCGCCAGGAAAATCACCCCGGAAGCTGCAGCTCGCGATCCCGTATCCACAATGGTCACCAGGTAGACCCCTGCGGAACCCATGGCGATGACCCTCATCCAGAGTGGATTTGACCGCCCCATCATTGCAAAGCATAGCGGTATAGTCACCAGCAGGGTAATTGCCATGGTGTCTGGATCGCCCGCAGAACTGGTGATTCCGATCGCGCGGTCGATGTTCATTCTGACGATCAAGACCCCATGGGCGTAATTCCATAGCGCGCTTCCGCCGAGCCAGTCCACCAGCAAAATTTCAGTGAAAATAAACCATTTGATCCGCTTCTCCGTCGTCAACAGGGCGGTCATAAAAATGATGAAAATGACGGTCTCCAGAAACGAGGTGCAGGCCCCAAAGGCGCCTCCCCGCCAGAACGCCAACGGAATCGACAAGATCATGGCCCCGTAAAACGCCAGAAACCAACGTATGGGCGATGGAAAACGCAGTTTCTGGCCGTTAAACAAGATCGAAGCCAGCAGAAGCCCCGCCACCAACCGTTCCAGATGCAGAGCGGCCAACTGCGGATAGAGTTCACCGGGTTGCAACTCCATCACGATCAACAGCGCGAGCAGGCCGATGTAGGGCCGCGTTAACCCCACCATCGCCAAAACGAAGATCACAAACACGATAACCAGTTCCATCTAGCCGTTGCCCTCGCCCATCCCTATCTTCACGTAGAAATGCCTGCACGCCTCATGCCAACCCCTCAGTTCAGGTCCGATGAGGCCCGCGCCAATCTTGAGAAGCGAAAAATGCACCCCTATCGCCGCCCTCCAGCCCACCCGGGCCCTAGATTGCCAGCCAGCAGGAGGGAATATTCCTCCTGCCCGGTGCAAGAGTGCAAAAGTTTGCACATCGGCACGGTTCTCCGGCTATTCTCCTCAATTTGTCTCTAAAAATTGGGCAGATCGGATTGACTCGGCTTTGGCCAGTCACATGCTCCATACAGATTGATAACTGCATCTACACGCTTCAAGCGGGAGCTTTACTTCAGTGGCAGCCACCGTACCAAACCTGGAACATCGCAAGTATTTTTCCCTGAAGAAGCTCGCTCGAGGTTCCGGCAGTCGTGTGCTCCGCATGGTGATCCTGGCCCTCATCGGCTTCTTCATCATGCCTTTCACCGTTCATAAGCTCGGCTCCGAACAATACGGCATCTGGGCCATTGCGATGTCGTTCATCGGCTATTACAGCTTCCTCGATCTCGGACTGTCCGGAGCCGTCTTCACCCACATGGCCTACGCTTTTGGGCAGGAAGACCATGACGAGGCCCGCAACATTTATGGAGCGGCCACGCGGATTTTTGCGGGTGTCGGCCTGGTCCTGCTGGCGGCCACTGTTGTCCTTGCCGGCGGCGTTTATCTCCTGCACTACTCGCACAGCCGCGAACTGGCGATCGTTCTCCTCATCGTCGGCTTCAGTACGGCAATCAGCTTCGGCATGCGTGTTCCGTTCGGAACCCTAAATGCCGGCCAGCATTTCGACATCACCGCGTGGGTACTCATCCTCACTGGATTGTTGCGGGCCCTTGGCACCGTGATCGTGCTCAACGCACACTATGGCGTCGTTGCGCTCGCCTGGCTCAGCGTCTTTACCGCAATCCCAGCCAATGCCATCATCCTCTGGAAAGTGCACCGTGAGTATCCATTCCTCAAGATCTTTTCCTGGCCGCGCTGGAATCGCCTCACGACACGAAAGCTTTTCAACTTCGGCGGTCCTGTCCTCATCGGACAAATTGCCGACCGCATTCGCTTCCAGACCGATACGCTGACAGTCTCCTTCTTCGTCGGCCTGACAGCAGTCACCCACTACAGCATCGGCTCAACGTTGGTCATGTATTACGTGGACGGCATCGACGCCCTGGTTGGCGTGCTCATGCCCGTACTCAGCATGCAGAAGAGCGTCAGCGATCACGCCGGATTCGAGCGCAGCTATTTCTCTGGCACCCGCGTTGCCCTGGCCAGCTCTGCCTTTATCGCCTTCGGCATGATCGCCTGGTCGCGCGACTTCGTGACTCTTTGGATGGGCGCCGCTTTCACCGACGTCTATCCCGTCATCGTCATTCTTTCCATTGCCGTGTTCCTTGAAACCTCGCAGGCCACCTCGGTCAATGCCCTCTACGCCAGCCTGCACCAGAAGGCGTATGCGGCTCTGAATATCAGCGAAGCCCTCGCCAATCTTGTCCTCAGCCTTGCCCTGGCCCGGCCCTACGGCATGATCGGCGTTGCCGTCGGCACATTGATTCCCAGCATCGTCTTCCGCGGCATTCTCCAGCCCATCGTGGTGCAGCGTGTCCTCAACATCAAAATCCGCGACACCGCAATCATCTATCTGCGCACCGGACTTCGTTCGGCGGCGTTTCTCGTCGTGCCCTGGATCATTACGCACTTCCTGTTGCGCCCCACCTATCCCAGCTTGTTCGCAGTCGGCATTCTTTCCGCCCTTGCGTATGCAATCCCGGTATGGTGGCTGGAGTTTAACGCGGTCGGCGCTCACAAGATCGCAGCCTCCTTCCGTTCCGCGCGCCGCCTTCTCTTCGCCGACTAAAGGGATGTAGACTCCCGCCGATTGTGATACAGTTCGGCATCATGCTTGACCGTCGCCGTTTTCTTGCTGTTTGTTCGCAACTGGGATTGGGTTCCACACTGTTGCCGGGTGCTCTTTATACCATCGCCGTCCAGGCGCAGACGCAGGCGCCCCCCCCGGCCAACACCTCTCCATCGCTTCCTGCAATCACACCGGAGATGGTCGAGCAGGCAGCCGCGCTGGCCGGTGTTCCTCTGGCCCCCGATCAAATTTCCATGATGCTGGAGGCACTGAATCAGCAGCGCGACGGCTACACCGCCATCCGCGCGCTTCACCTGCAGAACAGTGTCGCCCCAGCCTATGTCTTCAATCCCCTGCCCCAGAACGCAATTCTGCAAACCCAGCGCGAAGCCCCGAAATACGGCAACCCTCCCGCCGCCGGCGAACCACCCATCAACCTTGAGGAACTCGCTTTCGCCAACATTCCAAAACTCGCCGAATATATTCGCACCAAAAAAGTTTCTTCCGTCGCGCTCACGGAAATGTACATTGAGCGCATTCACCGTTTCAATCCGGCATTGCACTTCCTCATCACGCTGACCGAAAAACGCGCCCTGGCTCAGGCCAAAGCCGCCGACGCCGAAATCGCGTCCGGCACCTATCGCGGCCCGCTGCATGGATTGCCCTGGGGTGCGAAAGATCTGCTCGCCGTCAAAGGCTATCCCACCACCTGGGGTGCTGGCGGCTTCGAACATCAGACCTTCGACTACGACGCCACCGTCGTCAAGCGCCTTGACGCAGCCGGTGCCGTCCTGGTCGCCAAGTTGTCCCTCGGCGCGTTGGCCATGGGCGATCAATGGTTCGGCGGTCGCACTCTCAACCCTTGGAACCACCGCCAAGGATCGAGTGGATCTTCCGCCGGCCCCGCCTGCGCCACCGCTGCCGGATGTGTTGCTTTCTCCATCGGCTCGGAAACCCTCGGCTCCATCTCGTCGCCCTCCACGCGATGCGGCGTCACCGGCCTTCGCCCCACCTTTGGATTTGTCCCGCGCACCGGAGCGATGGCGCTTTCCTGGACCATGGATAAACTCGGCCCCATCTGTCGCTCTGTGGAAGATTGCGCTCTGGTGATGAGCAGCATCTATGGCCCGGATGGACAAGATTTAAGCGTGCAAAACGCCGCCTTCAACTGGGACGCCCACTTCGACTGGCGCAGCCTCCGCATCGGCTATGTCCCAACCGCCTTCGTGATTCCCAAGCCGCTGGTCGAAACCATGCCCACCGGCTTGTCCTCGGACAAGCAAAAAAAATGGCGCGACAATTATGCCCTTCGCCGAGCCTCCCGCGAACGAACTCGTTACGATCGCACCTTCGACCTGGCTGCGCTCGATCAATTGAAAAGCATGGGCGTCAAATTAATTCCGGTCGAGCTGCCGAAATTGCCCTACGGCGCCATGGCCACTCTCTTGTCCGCGGAAGCCGCGGCCGCATTTGATGAGCTCACCCTGACCGGCCGCGACAAACTGCTCACCGCGCAAGGTCCGGAAGACTGGCCCAACGTGTTTCGCACCGCCCGCTTCTATCCCGCGGTCGAATACATCCAGGCGAACCGCGCCCGATCGCTCGCCATCCAGCAAATGGCCGAGATTTTCAAGATCGTCGACATCATCGTCGTCCCCAGCGACGGCGAGCAGCTCACCATCACCAACCTCACCGGACATCCCGCCGTCATCCAGCCCAACGGCATTCGCGAGAACGATGCCCCCAAGCCTCCCGCCATCGACACCGGCGATGAAGATAACATCGGCGGTCCCGGCACCCCCGTCAGCATCACCTTCCTCGGCGATTTGTATCAGGATGCCAAACTCTGCGCCTTCGCCCGCGCCTACCAGCGGGCTACCGATTTCTCCCAGATGCACCCCGACCTATCCGGCATCGGCACACCCTGAGACACAGCTATTTCAGAACCAAAGCGGCAAAAAGCACGGACATCATCACCAAGCCAGTCAGCACCCTTAGCGCGTGCGATATGGCGCGGAGCCTGCCCATAAATTCCTCTTCCTCCTGTGGCGACACCTTCAGACCAGACAATGCGGCAATCTTCGTGCGCCCGACGATATAGAAAGCCAAGGCTGACACCACGACAAGCATCAACGCAATCCAAATTCCGTAATCCCCGAGCGCAAAAAAGCGTCGGGCCTGCTGCGTGCATGCGAAGAGGGCGAGAACCGAGAGGGCCGCGAATCCCCAGAATGAAATTGATTTGTGGAATGGGCAGAGTAGATTGTCCACCCCAAGACGTTTTGAAATGCGATCATCCAGTGAGAAGTTCACAAAGGCACCTCATGACATCCCAGGCAAGTGCAGCCAGTGTATAGCTTTCGCTGAATCCGCCCGTGGTTCTACTTTTACAAACTCCCCGCCATTTCGGCGAGCTTGGCGATCGTGTTCATGTTCCGCGCGGTCCCATTTTTTGCTGCGGGGATTTTCAGCTTCGCGTCGCCAATCCCGTCGGGATAGTATGCGTAGATTTCGCGCACGCCCAGCCGAAGCTGTTCGCTGGCCTGGTTCGTCACCGTTTGCAGCGCATCCTTCGCTGGCGCGCCGTCCAAAAAATACGCCACCGTGCGATTCCCCGGCATTTTGGCAAAAGGATTCTTCGCCAGCACCGCCGCCATTTCCGTCGCCGT
>JAJYBW010000404.1 GCA_021778815.1 Acidobacteriota bacterium
GTTGTGAAACAGATGCGGAGCTTCCGCGTAGTGGACCTGCTGCTGCACTTTCTCGATGTCCGGGTCCAGGTGGCCGTCGGCGATAAACAGGTCCAGCCATCCATCCAGATCGTAGTCGAAGAAGAAACAGCCGAAGCCCAGCGTCAGTAAACTTTTTCGACCCACTTCCGACTGCGGAGCCATGTCGACGAACAATCCATTCTTCTGGTTCTGATACAGCGAGATCATCTGATTGGAAAAGTTTGTAATGGCCAGACTGGGATAGCCGGAGTGGTTATAGTCGGCCGCATCGATTCCCATGCCGGCGCGGGCCACGCCATCTTCACTGAAGCCGATGCCAGAGACCACACCTTTTTCCGTAAATGTGCCGTTGCGGTTATTGATGTACAGTTTGTTGGGCTGCGTATCGTTGCTGATGGCGATATCCGGCCAGCCATCCTGATTGGCGTCGAGGATGGCAATGCCCATGCTCTTTGAAGTCGAGTCGTACAGACCCGATTTGTGGGTGGCATCCTCAAATGTCCCATCGCCTCGGTTGCGCCACAGCCGCACCGATGCGCCTTTGTACGACTCCGGGGTGCAGTAGGATTTGTCTTTGCCGTCCATCGAGCAATACAAATCATTCTGCGGTGTCCACGCTACGTAATTCGCCACCAGCAGATCCAGATGGCCATCGCGGTCGTAGTCGACCCAGGCCGCACTGGTGCTGAATTCGTCAATGCCCCACAAGCCGGCCTGCTTGGTCACATCGGTAAATGTCCCGTTCCCATTGTTATGGAACAGGCGATTTTGCCCATACGCCGTCACGAACATATCGTCGTGGCCGTCGTTGTTATAGTCCGCGACCGCGACCCCCATGCCATACATCGGCACCGCCAGCCCCGCTTTGTGCGTGACGTCGGTAAATGTGCCATCGCGGTTGTTATGGTAGAGCGCCGACGTGGTGACGCGACCCGGATGCCCGGCCCAGTTCATTCCATTCACCAGAAAAATATCCTGCCAGCCGTCATTGTCGTAGTCGATAAACGCGACACCCGACCCCATCGTTTCCGGCATGTATTTTTTTCCGAACGCACCGCTGTTGTGTACGAATCGGATGCCGGCAGCACGGGTGATGTCTTCAAATCGGATGCGCTCGCCTGGATCGGCGCGACCAGTCGCGTCTTGTAGCGCCGTCGAGCCAGTTCCCGCAGGCCCGGCAATCGCCGCCTCAGCAACCGAAAACGGCAGCGAACTGAACAACGAAGCAGCCAGCGCTGTTCCAGAAAGTTTCAGAAACTTGCGGCGATGCGGTCGACAGTCTTTTTCAGTCAATCCTGAGCCATCCAATTCTCTACGCCTCAATTGCCACCTCTGTGCAGAACCGGCGAATCCGAAGCGCGATTGGATGCCGCCCCCGCGATGATTGCGACATGCTGACTCGCGGCATTCGGATTTGGCAGCGCAACGGAAATATGTTCGTGAATCGGCTGCCTCTCTCGATTATCGTCGGGATGCTTTGCGAGGTACGGTCCAGTCAACGCCTGCGACGACTCGTCCGCTTTGAAGCGCAGATACCGCACCTCATACTGATGCGCCAGGTCGGGCTTGCCCATGCCGGTAGCGCACAGCATCATGTTGTAATTCGCTTCCAGATCTTCCGGATCGATATCCAGCGCCTGCTGAAACTGTGCCTGTGCCAGCGCATATTTGTGCTGCAGAAAATAGACGCGCCCCAGATCATTTCGTACCACGCGATCCTGCGGATATTGCTGGATGACCTGTTGCAGCTGCGCAATGGCGCCGTCGTAGTCGCCCGTCTGGCGAAGCACGCGGGCGTAGAAATAATGGGTCCGCGCCAGCTGCGGCGCAAGCTGCAATGCCTTGTCGAGCACCACCTTCGCGCCCGCCATATCGCCGACCAAGATGCGCGCTCGGCCAATGTTCACCCATCCGTCAGGGTTGGTCGGGTCAGCCTGCGTGACCCGCTCAAACGCCGCCTCCGCGCCTTTCAAATCTCCCTGCAACAGCAGGCCAATCCCGTAATCGTTCCAGCGCTGCCAGTCCGCCTTGTTCGTGACGACCTGCGGCCTCGGCATGGGTGCATTCGGCGGCAGCACGGTCAGATCCGCATCGGCGCTCGCCATCACCACAATCGGCGGGTCAGGAATCGCTTTGATCTTTCCCGATACGTCCGCGGTATTTCCGGTGAAGGCCACCCGACGGTCGTCGTAGGAAGGCGTCACGTCGTGCGGACCCGTGCTTTCAGAAACGCCGGCAAAGGAAAAGTTGGTATCAAACCAGGAGAATTTGCGGTAATTCATCTTCGCTTGCAAATGAATGGTTCCGCGCACATCTTTCGGAATCTGCAGCTGGAAGTGGACCGTGTCGGCCGCTCCCGGAGGAATCAAGTGCGCATAAATGGTCGCCCGAGCCGCCCAGGCGTTGCGCTTGTCGATGGGATTGCCGTGCGCATCGATCGCCCACGAGCGATAGAAGTGCGCTCCCGGCTCGACCGGCCCATGGCCGTTGTCCTCCACCATGCCGCTCCAGAAAAGCACATGGCCGGCGTCGTCGGTGACCTTCAACTCCAGCCAGCAATCGAACGCGTCCACCGTGCCGCCGGGAAAGAAATGTCCAACGTTCAACGTCCGCACAACTACGTCGACGCGCTCCGTATCTCCCGCACGAACCACCCCCTGCACCCGATTCAGAGGCGCGGTGATGGGCGCAAGGGGCGGCCCACCCGCAGCGCCGGTCGGAGATTTCATCTCAGATTCTTCACCGACAGCGAATGTCGTCGCCAGTTGCGGCGCGGCATAGATCACCTTGTTATTCGATATGCGAGTTTGCGCCGTCTCCGGCGAGATGGCGAAAATATCGACGCGCACTTTCTTATCTTTCAAAAAGTCTTCCGTGTCTTTCAGCTGCACCGCGTCCTTGTTTACAAAAGGAAGCGCGGTGTTGGCCGCGACAAAGCGATGCGAGTGCACCATGCCGTTCACATTGCCGGCATCGTTGGACGGTGTCTCCGGCATGTGGCAATCTTCGCAATTCATCGACTTCGGCGGATAGTAGAAAGATCGCGCGCCCAATCCTGAGACGCCGCTGGCCTGC
>JAJYBW010000405.1 GCA_021778815.1 Acidobacteriota bacterium
CAAACTTGATGTGGCCCACCTTGACCGTCGGGCCTTCTTTGATATTGAAATTCACCGAGACAGACGCCGGCGGAATCGTCTTGATCACCGTATGAATCGTCGCAAACTGGTGCCCGTGCTCGGCCAGCAATTCCTTCAGCACGGTTTCCGCCAGCTTGACCTTGGTCGGGTCATACTGGCTGTCGACCGACAACGGCACCTTCGCCTTCTTGAACCGATCCAGCACGTCGGACTGCGAAACTGAACTGAGCCCCTTGTAATTGATCTCTCGAATCGTGGGCCGCTCGCGAACGATGATGGTCAAAATCACGCCTTTGGGCGTCGTCTCGCGGTTGATCTGGACATTCTCAAAATATCCCGTGTTCCAAAGAGAGTTGAAGTCGCGCTCCACCGTGGCGGAGTCATAGGGATCGCCCACGTGCGAGAAGATGCGCGCCAGGATCGTTTCCTTGGGGATTCGGCGATTGCCAATCACCCGGATTTCGCTAACGATGCTGCCCTGCGGGGTGCTGGCTTCGCTGGTGGGCGCGATGTTTTGCAGTGGGGACTGGGAGTCGGACTGGGCCCAGGCGGTAACGCCTATGCCAAGGAACAAAAGCACCGCCGCAAGGACTTGAACAGTCCGGCGGGTCCACAGGCGCACGCTCGTGGTCGGTTGGTTTGGGACATGAAAGCCCCCTACACTCGCGGGAAAAATATGCACACCCTCACTGCCAAAAATCGATTCCAGAGGAAAACACGATTATACGGGAGATGACCGCTCGATCCTAGCGACCGCACTTCCACCCTGGCTCATTTTTCGTTGTGGAACGCGATCGATCCGCGCTCCGGACTGCAAAAAACATTTTCAGACCAGCTAGCTTTCCAGCTGGGCTTCAATGACAAACTCCTCTGCCGCGCTGTCCCAGCAGATGTCCAGCACATTCGGTTTGCAACACACCTGGCAATCTTCCACGTACCGTTGCCGGCTGCCGCCCGACTCATCCACGACCGTCTCGTTCCATTCTCCACATCCAGCACACTGAAATCCCGCCGCATCCGCCATGATCACGGCCTTTCCGCCAATTCGCCTCCGCGCGGATCGGGTTGCGCCCGACGCACCTCCACCAGTGTGGAGTAAAACGTAGGCCCTCCACCCAGATCCGTCAGCGTGTCACTGGTCAGTGAGTTGACGCCTTGCCCGTCACGAGTGAGCTTGTTCCATCCTAAACGGGAAGCGGCCACTCCGGCAGGCACACTTGCCCCCACTTTGACCCGAAGAGGAATTTTCCCGCGTTCGTTGAATACCTCGACCGCGTCTCCATCGACGATTCCGCGAGCCGCCGCATCTACCGGATGCATCTCCAGAACGCCGAAATGAGCTGCCTCCATCGCTTGATGGGAAGGCAATCCGGCGAATGTCGAATTCATGAAGTTATCGTTTTTGCGCGGCAGCAGCTCCAGCGGAAATTTCCTCGCCAGCGGTGAATGGCGTGACTCGTCGGCCGCAACATACCCCGGCAACGGATCAAGCCCCTGTGCCGCCAAAGTCTCCGAATAAAACTCAGCTTTGCCTGAGGGAGTCTGAAACCATTCGTCCGACACAAATGGCTGGAACGTGCCGCCTTCTTGCTCCTGCGGAAATTTCAATCGGATGGAATGTTTTGCTTCCAATTGCTCGCGGGTGATTCCCTCCAGCCAGGGAACATTCGTTCCGCTCAGCGCCTGGTCAATCATCTCGTCTTCCGTATCCAGAAAACACGGCTCGGTGAATCCCATGCGCTGCGCCAGCTGCCGAAACAGCGTCACATTCGATCGCGCTTCACCCAGCGGCGCAATCGCAGGTTCGGATAGCTGCACGTAGTAGTGACCGTACGTACCCTGAAAATCCTTGTGCTCGAAAAATGTCGTGGCAGGCAATACGATGTCAGCGTAGTCGGTGGTGTCGGTGAAGAACTGCTCATGCACCACGGTGAACAAATCTTCACGACGCAAACCCCGCAGCACCGCCTTCTGGTTGGGCGCGATGACAGCCGGGTTGGAGTTGTACACCAGCATCGCCTGCACCGGAGGCCCCTGCGAGTTAACGCCGAGTTCGGTCAGCGCATGCCCCAAGCGGCTCATGTTCACGATGCGGCCAGCACGGCCAATGGGACTTGCCTCCGCCAGATCCGGCCGCTCCAGCGCCTGCTTATTGAATTGAAATGCACCGCTGGTAGAAAGCTGCAGCCCGCCGCCCAGATGTTTCCACGCGCCGGTCAGACACGGCAGCATGGCGATGGCACGCGCCGCCGCGCCACCATTTTGCGCGCGCTGCACCCCATAGTTGATACGAATCACAGACGGCGTTGCAGTCGCATATTCTCGCGCCAGGCGCACAATTTCTTCCGTGGAGAGACCCGTCACTTCGGCCACGCAGGCCGGCGGATACTCTTTCGCACGGGCTCGCAGCGGCTCAAATCCATGCGTGAAACGCTCCACATAGTCTGCGTCGTACAGATTTTCCGCAATCAGCACATGCATCATCCCCAGCGCCAACGCCGAGTCCGTTCCCGGTCGAATCTGAAGATGCCAGTCGGCGGCCTGCGCGGTGCGTGTCGTATAGGGATCGATAACGATCAACCGCGCCCCTTTTTGCCGCGCTTCCTGGATGAACGGCCACAAATGCACATTGTTGCCGAGAATATTCGCTCCCCACGCCAGAATGGTGCGGGCGTGGCGAAAGTGTTCGGTGTCGGTGCCCAGCTTGGCGCCGTACACCGACATCAAGGCCTCGCCACCCGCAGCCGAACAAATGGTGCGATCCAGCCTCGAAGCTCCCAGCCGCGAAAAAAAACGCCGATCCATGGATCCGTATCCCAGCACGGCCATATTTCCGGCGTAGGAGTACGGAAGGATGGCTTCCGGTCCGAATTTTGTGGAGATATCCTGCAGGCGCGCTGCAATTGTATCCAGCGCCTCGTCCCAGGAAATGCGTTCGAAGACCTCGGCCTGTTTGCCCGCCGCGATAGGCCCCTTCGCGACACCCGGCCGGCGCCGCATGGGATATTGCAGACGTTCGGGCGAGTAGACAAGGTCAAGATACTTCGTCACCTTGGCGCAAAGAAATCCCCGC
>JAJYBW010000406.1 GCA_021778815.1 Acidobacteriota bacterium
CTAACGTGCGCTGAAATGGAAATAGATCCGTGTCATACATTGCGGTGAAGCTGGTCGACCATCCATCGCCCAGTTCCATTCGCTTCATGTATCCCGGAACTTCACTCAGCACGGCAAAGCCGATGCCGGTTTTCGCGTCCTCTAGCAGACCGGCAACGTCATCGACGCGTCCCGTAAAAAATGTTTCGCGCGGCTGCTCGCCGTACCCTCCAAAGGCGACAAGATTGTGTCTGGGCCCGGGAAATAGAACTCCGCATGCGACAGTCAGGTGACTCAATGTTGCAGGCACGGGGCCGGTGTTGGCGATGGTCAGGTATTGGCGAATCGCCGGTTGCCCTTTGCCCAGTTCGTAGTGAACCGTGATCAACACCGGCGCATGTCTGCCGGCAAATGAGAGCGCCAGAGTCTTTGTTCCATCCGGCAGCGTAGCTTCCTGGCTTGCCGTCAGGTGCACATCCTGGGCCTTACCGGAGACGCCCTGGTGGTCAAAGTCAACGCTGAATTCATCGCATGGCGGATGCAGCGATGCTGGAGTAATAAATTCGTGGTTCGACTGCAGGTCGGTCCACTGTGTTGTCTGCAGGCCATAGGTGTCCGTGAATTTCAAGACTTTTCGAATCACGCCGTTGTCCAGCGTCCACTGGCGTTGCGGCGAAACATGTTGCGCAAAAATCATCTGGGTCGATAGACAGAAGATGAACAGGGCGAGAGTCAGACGGGCGGTCTTTTTCACGGGGTATTCCTTCCTGCGGCTTCGCTGGCAAATGATCTTGGGAGATTCGCTCGGCCGAATTCCGGTCGAGTCTCAGGGGAGAAGTATGCCCTTGGCTCGTTTTGGCCACGTCGGCGACACCTGAAAGCACTCCGCGTATGGCACGCCGCACTGCAGTCCGCGGAATCGTCCTACACAGTCAATGAAATCCAGGTAGGTCATGTTGTACTGGTCCTGAAGCCAGGAGGATTGACTCTTGTGGCAGGCAAGCATCTGCTTTTTCATGTCGAATGTGCTGGAGATGTCGACATAATGCTGCGGGACAAAATCGACTCCAGCCATGGTGTCAAAAAAGTAGATTTCCGGGAGCGTTTCGCACGGTGGAGCTTCCGTTTTGATATTCGGAACGGTGATCATAATGCGCACGTCGCACACAATTTGTGCTGTCATACGGTGGTCCGGGTGATAGTCGTTCGGAGAATGCGTCAGAATCACGTCGGGGCGCGCCTGACGAACAACATTCAAAAAATCCAATCGTGTCTGCTCCGTAGAGAAAAGGAACCCATCGCTGTAGTCGCGCATCACAAGAAATTCCGCTGCAAGAACTGCCGCGGAGGCGCGCGCCTCTTCTCCGCGAATGGCCGCAATTTCTCGTTTCGGCAGTGTGGCGGAGCCACAATCTCCACTCATCGCAACCGCCATAGTGACGTGGTCGCCGCGAAGTGCATATTTGGCCAATGTGCCCGCACATTGCAGTTCCAGGTCGTCGGGGTGAGCGCCGATCGCTAATACTCGCAAGGATTTATCTCCTGTTCAAAGTCGCGTTCGATGGCAGGCACAGGGAACACCGTCGACCCACGGGTCGATGGCTATGTCCACGATATAGGAAATGTAAATCGCTTGAGCGGGAAGTCTGGCCGACTGGATGGCGGCCATGGTGGCAGGGATTATTTCTTTTTGCGGACGGGTTTTGTCACCGCTGCCGTCGATCCGCGCGCGATCAAGGTCGGCTTCATCAGGTGGCTGTCGCCGTAGGGCGGGGTTCCATCTTCGCGCCGATGGGCAAGGTGCTTCAGGATGTATTCGGCCGCATATTCTCCCATTTCACTCATGGGTTGTTGAATTGTCGTCAGGCCGGGTGTGCTGAGCGCGGACGGCGGAACATCGTCGAAACCAATGACCGAACAGCTTTCCGGTACGCGTCGCCCCGCCTCGGACAAGGCGCGAATGACGCCATAAGCTGTGAGATCGTCGAAGGCCAGGATCGCCGTGAATTTCTCCCCGGACTGGATCAATTCATTCGCGACCTTCAGACCGCCGTCAAAGCTTGAACTGGAATCCATCGTGCCGGGCAGATCGCGGATCAAAGCTGAGTGCAGTCGAAGCCCAGCATCTGTGGCGAAGCGTCGAATGCCTTTCCATCGCATGCGGCTGTCGGCCATGCGGCGGGGACCGCGCACAAATGCGATTTCACGATGGCCTAGCTGATACAGATGTTCCATGGCTGCGTAGCCGCCCGCTTCATTATCCACGAGCACGGAATTCACGGTGGGCGACTCCAGGTCGCGACCCACGACGAGGGTGGGAATCTGGCGGTCGTCGATGTCTTCGAGCACGGTCATGTCGAAGAGCAGCCAGTTCGCCACGGTGATCAGCCCTTCGACCCTGCGCTCGATCATCATTTCGACATAGCGTTCAACCTGCGAGGGCTGGTTATGCGCATCCATGACGATCGGCAGATAGGCCGTCGGCAGCAACTTGTGCTCAACACCCTGCAGGATGAGAGTGCAGAAGGGATCTGCAAGGTCGATCACCAGTACGCCGATCATCTGACTGCGCTGGCTGCGAAGCGAGCGGGCAAAGATATCAGGCCGGTATCCCAGCCGCTCGACGGCATCCAGGATCTTCTGCTTGGTCTTTGCAGGGATATAGCGCGCCAAGGGCGCCTCATTCAAAACAAGTGATACGGTGGACGGCGAAAAGCCGCTGGCTCGGGCTACATCCATCAACGTCACGCGCCGGCGGTTCAAGCTTATTCTGGTCATTGTCTTCCTGCAATGGTATTGGTTCGATTTAATACCAGCTTCCATAGGCCCCGTCAAGATACTTAATTTTAGGGTTAATCATTTATAAAAACGTTTGAATAGTTGACATAGGTTTCGTCGGAATAGTACAAAACATGCAACCGTCGCAACGGAGTTGAATGCAAGATCTTTCGGGGGAGTGCCGCACATGAACCACGGTTTCCGCAATATGCCTTCGGTCTTAGGGTTGTCGCTGTCAGACGAGACCGAAAATTACGATCGCTACGCTACCACTCATCCAGCAAAACCAACATCCATGCAAGCCAGACTTCTGGCATGTATTGTAGATCGG
>JAJYBW010000407.1 GCA_021778815.1 Acidobacteriota bacterium
GAAAGACCTGCTGCTTCTGGATGTTTCTCCGCTGACCCTGGCGATTGAAACGCTGGGTGGCGTGGCGACGCCGATGATTCCGCGCAACACGACGATTCCGACCAAAAAGACGGAAACGTTTTCGACGGCGGCGGACAATCAGACGGAAGTGGAAGTCCACGTACTGCAGGGCGAGCGGCCGCTGGCCAGCCAGAACCGCACGCTGGGCAAGTTCAAGCTGAGCGGGATTCCACCGGCGCAGCGCGGCATTCCGCAAATTGAGGTGACGTTCGATATCGATGCAAACGGCATCCTGAACGTAACCGCAAAGGACAATGCCACCGGCAAGGACCAGAAGATCACGATTACGTCTTCTTCTGGCCTGAGCAAGGAAGAAGTGGAGCGCATGGCAAAAGATGCCGACGCCCACGCCGCGGAAGACAAGGAGAAGCGCGAGGAAATCGAAGCGCGGAACCAGTTGGACGGCCTGGTCTACAACATCGAAAAGATGTTGAAGGACAGCGGCGACAAGGTGCCTGCGGGCGACAAGGGCGAAGTGGAAAGCGCGCTGGCCGACGCCAAGAAGACGCTGGAAGGCTCGCCGAGTCCGGCAGAGCTGAACGCCGCGCGGGAGAAACTGACCGCTGCGTCGCATAAGCTGGCCGAGGCGATGTACAAAGCCAACGCCGCTGCACCCGAGACCGCAAACGCGGCCGAGGGCGCAACCGGCAGCGGACAGCCAGAAGCCGAGGCGAAGAAGGACGAAGGCGTGATCGATGCGGAATATGTCGACGTCGACGAAGAGAAGTAAAGGCTGAACCGGATCGAGCGAAACAGAATCCGGCAAGCCGTTATCGCACGTACGCAAAGCATGGATGCAATCGCATTCCGTGATTGGAGGGTGTCCTGAGAAATAGCGGACACCCTCCACTGCTTCTAGGGGCTACAGAATTCGAGAAGGAGTTGTGATGACCGATACTGTATGGCAATGTGAGCAGCTTCGTGCGGGTCAGGTGTACAGCAAAGAAGTATTCCAGACGCGCGAAGAGGCTGAAGAGTTTGTGGCGAAAATGGCGCGCGTGGCGCCGGATATTTTCTGCCGCATTCAACCAATTGATGTTGAGAAGGTGTGGAACTGAAATCGCATAATGACGCAATTTCTCAAATGTTGGCTATATCCAAACGGCGAGACGCTCGCAACATGGGCGCTGGCCGTTTTTGCATTGATCCCTCTCTTTGCATTGCTCCGAAGCATCAATGATGGCAGGCAGGGAAAGAGGGACAAGAAGCGGGCAGATCAGTTCGAGCGTTTGAAGTGGCTGGACAGCCGGTTCAATTCTCCGGCGATGTTGGTGGCCCGATCTGAACTCGGAAAAATGATGACCAAAAATCCTGACTTGTCGGCTATTTTAGGGATGCCAAAGGGACCTGCGTGGATGCCGATTTATTTCTTCACTCAGATCGCACAAATGTGGAGCAAAGATTTGCTGGCGCTGGATGATATTGCAATTGCGTATGGAGACTACATAACCATTCTGTGGGTTGAATTCGGGAATTTTCTTAAGGATGACAATCTCAAAGATAAATTCAAGTTTTTAGAGTCACTTGCAGGTCGTCTGGCAAAGACAGATATCGAATTTGACTTGAAGCCTTATTCTTCTGGCTTATCGTCGGCGCACATTGATTTCGTGAAGGAAAACTTCTGGGGGCGCGAAGCGGCCTTGCGCTCTTAGCGCGGTTCTATAACGCTCCCCGTGTTACGCTGAACAGTTGGTATTGCTGAAGGCAAATGCATGGGGATGAGAACAAAAAAAGATCGGATGGTGCGGATACATCCCGGCGAGTATCTGCGCGAGGATTTCATGAAGCCATTAGGTCTCACCGCAAATGCGTTGGCGTTGGCGCTACGGGTTCCAGCGACTCGGATCGGAGAGATTGTGAAGGAGCGTCGTGGCATTACGGCGGACACGGCGCTTCGCCTTGGGCGCTATTTCAGGATGACGCCGGAGTTCTGGATGAATCTTCAGGTGCGCTATGATCTGGAAACGGCGCGGGGCGCTGCCGATGCGGAAATACGCAGAGCAATTACGCCTGCCCCGATGGACCGAAAAACCGGCGGATTGAAACAAACAAAAATCGCATAAAGAATTCACTATGGCGACACAGACGAAGGATTATTACGGCATTCTCGGGGTGAAGAAGACGGCGTCGCCGGACGATATTCGCAAGGCGTTTCGTAAGCTTGCGCGCAAATATCATCCCGACGTAAACCCGGGGGACAAGAAGGCGGAGGAGAAGTTCAAGGAGATGTCGGAGGCCAACGACATCCTGAGCGATCCCAAGAAGCGGAAGATCTACGACCAGCTTGGCTTTTATTCGGACAATATCGATCCGGCGGCTGCTGAAGCTGCGGCGCAGGGCGGCTATGGCTTCCACGGCGCGCCCGGACGTGGGCAACAGCCGCGAGGCAGTGGGCCGGTTGGATTTGAAGGATTCGATTTCTCCGATTTTGCCGCCGGCGCCGGACAGCGTTCCGGAGCTGGACAGCGCGCGGGTGCAGGCGCCGCGGGATCCACGTCGTGGGGAGGATTTCGCGATATTTTTTCCGGCATGTTCCATGGAGACCAGCAGGAAGCCGGCCCGCAACCGGGCAGCGATCTGGAATACCAGGTGAATGTTGATTTTTGGACGGCGATTCGTGGTGGCTCACTGAAGCTGCAAATTACTCGCCAGGTGGTATGCCCTAGTTGTCACGGAACAGCATCGAAGGGTGGCGAAACGGTGTGCCCGGAATGCGATGGAACCGGACAAGTGACACAGATGGGCGGCCGCATGAAATTCAACATCCAGTGCCCACGCTGCGGCGGCACCGGACAGGTACAGCAGAGTTGTGCTACCTGCCACGGCCAGGGAACGATAGCAAAAACCGAGACTGCGGAATTTCGCATCAAGCCGGGGACCCGCGATGGCCAGCGAATTCGCCTGGCGGGCAAAGGAAATGCGGGCAGCCACGGCGGTGCGGCAGGAGATTTATATCTGATCGTGCGCGCCGGAACCAATCCCGTCTTTACCCGGAACGTGGACGACATATATGTAA
>JAJYBW010000032.1 GCA_021778815.1 Acidobacteriota bacterium
TTTTGGGACAAGGACGATGGCACACCCGGCGATTTTCTGACACGTATTACCCCAGCCAATTTTTACCCGCTGATCAGCGGGGTGCCGGATGCTGCGCGTGCGAAGAAGGTGCTGGCAGTGATGACCGATCCGGAACAGTTCTGGGGGGAGTGGATTTTGCCGACCGTGTCTCGCCGGGATCCGCTATTCCTGGGGCAAACCTACTGGCATGGCACCATCTGGGGACCCGTGAATTACCTGGTATTTCAGGGCGTGAAGCCCTACGCGTCCCCGGAGATGCAGTCTGCCTTCGCGCAAAAGAGCGTGCATCTTTTTATGGATAACTGGCTGGCGGATGGATACTGCGGAGAGAATTTCTTCAGCCTCGATGGAAGTGTCGGCGGCAATCGCAACTACACCTGGGGCGCGCTACTGTGCCTGATCGGCCTCGAATCGATGGTCGATATCGATGACCGTGGCGTGCCCAAGCCAGGCCCTGGATATGGCGAAGCGGTCGAACTGACAAATCTGCCAATCCATGGCAAGCGACACCGCGTTTCGCTGCACGCCGGCAAACCGCAAGCCACGATCCTGCCAGTGTGAGGCTGCGCGGCCCGCGGCCTGGAGTGCGCGCGCATCCTGGCTAGAAAGATTTTGCTTTAGACTCAGATTTGCATGCCCGCATCCTCCAATTTGGCTGCCGCTCGGGTGATTGGTGTCATCCCGGCACGACTGGCTTCGACGCGTTTGCCGGGAAAGGTTCTGCGAGAGATTGCCGGCAAGCCCATGCTGGCCTGGGTGTACCAGGCTGCCTCAAGCGCAGGCGTATTTCAGCGGCTGCTTGTCGCCACCGATGCGAAAGAAGTGGCTGACCTTTGCCAGGCGCAGGGATGGGAGTGCCGGATGACTTCTTCCGCGCTGGCCAGTGGAACCGATCGCGTCCACGCCGTGGCGCAGGAGCTGGGCCGGGAAGAAAGCCGGGATCCGTCGAATGATATTTTCGTCAACATCCAGGGAGACGAGCCGCTGCTGCAGGCGGAGCATTTCCGCGCGCTGCTGCTTCCCTTCCGGCGCGCCGGCGTGGAGGTTTCCACGCTGCGGACACGATGCGCAACGGAGGAAATCGCCAATCCGAACGTCGTGAAGGTAGTCGTCGACTCCAACGGCAGAGCGCTGTATTTTTCTCGGGCGACCATTCCTTTCGATCGCGATGGGAATGCCGCCGGCAGCATTCCCTACTGGAAACACCTCGGACTGTACGCCTATCGGAAGCCCATCCTCGATCGTTTCCCAAGCCTGCCCAGCAGCCAGTTGGAGGCGGTTGAGCGGCTGGAACAATTGCGGCTGCTGGAGAATGGAATCGCCATCCACGTAGAGCCGGTGGAGCACGACACGATCGGCGTCGACACAGAGGCCGCCCTGGAGTCGGCCGCGGCAGTTTTGCGCCAGCGGGAGCCGCAGCCGATTGCGCCCTGAAGAATTTGCCCACCTGGCCGCCCATGCCAGACGAAACCCAACGGTTCCGATACACTAAATGCTGGAGATCAGGATGAATCTGTTTTGCTTTCTTCCTCCTCAGGTGGCTCGCCGCCTGAAGCTGGGAGTGTATTTGTGCGCTGTTTTCATGGCAACATCCATGCTCGGGCTGGCGCAGTCACAGTCCCAGTCGAGCAGCAGCAGCGACACCACTAACAGTAACGGCGCCACCCCGGCGATTAATAATCCCCAGAATCACAACGTGAGCACGGGAAACTACATCCCGCCACCGCCCCCTTCGGGCCCGAATGTGTACTACAACCACCGTTGGGACATCTACGCCGGCGCCGGATACACAAATTTCCTGGCAGGCCCGGCATTGTTTCAACGGTCCAACTTGGGCGGATGGGAAGCCGGCGCGAGTTACTGGTTTGGCTGGCACTGGGGCTTGCTGGCAGATGCGCGTGAATACATTGGAACCTCCGGCGTGTATCCCAACACCGGAGGTCAAGGGCAGCCGCCGTACTGCACACCTTTTTCCACGACCTGCTATAACAATCGGACCATCACCGGCCCGCGCATCATGCAGTACTACTTTATGGCGGGCCCAGAGTATCGCGTGTTTCGCCGCGCCAGGGCTTCCGCCACGTTTCATGCGACATTCGGCAATGCCTGGGGCATTTTCGACGCCGCCACGCTGCATGGTTTGAATGTGCAGACCATCGGATTGTTTGCAACGCAATGGACGTTCGCCAGCGCCATCGGCAGCACCTTCGATTACAACTACAGTCCCCGAATCGCGTTTCGCGCGCAACCGGAGTTATTGGTCACTCGCTATGGCGGTACGGCGCAACAGAATTTTGGATTTTCCGTGGGTCCAATTTTCCGGCTGGGACACCTGGATACGTCCGGCGGAGCGACGCCATCTGGCGGCAAACACTGGCACTTACATAATCCGCTGCATAAGTGACCAAAGGGCTCATCCTTCGGTACTTTGACACCTATGTAGTGAACAAATCAATATCGCAATCAGAAGCGGATTGAATTTAGGCCCTCCCCCCTATCTCCAGTCTCAATTCCTTCCGCTTTTCTCTCCCCCTTATAGAATTAAACACGGCATCGAAGCGCAAAACTACGCAGGGCCGCGTCAAGCCGATAGATCCAGCCTTTCGTTTGAAATCTATGCACGACCCTATGCCTCCGTTGAACGGAGGCAGGATCGCGTGCTTGATTGTGTCGGGGCTTATGCCAGTTCGTAGCCGGCGAAGAAATAGCCGATCTCGAATGCGGCGGTGTCTTCTCCATCCGAACCGTGGATCGTGTTCTCTTCAATGCTGCCGGCAAACTTTTTGCGGATGGTGCCTTCTTCTGCGTTGGCGGGATTAGTAGCACCCATCAGTTTGCGCAGGTCGGCAATGGCATTGTCTTTTTCCAGCACCATCACGAAGATGGGACCGGACGACATAAAGTCCGTGAGCGAATTGAAGAAGGGTCGCTGCGCGTGGACCGCGTAGAATCCTGCAGCCTGCGGCTTGCTGATGGATATGCGCTTGATGGCGACCAGGCGGAAGCCTGCAGCCTCAATCATGGCGAGGACGGCGCCGGTCTGGCCCTTGCGGACCGCATCCGGCTTGACGATGCTAAACGTACGTTGCAATGAAAACTCTCCTTGAGCTGGGTATGTTCTTGAAATTCGCTATGCCTTGCCGATGACCTGGGCCAGGGTTTCGCCGATCAGCGCTGGCGATTTGACGACGTGGATGCCAGCCGCTTCGAGTGCCTTCATCTTGTCGGCCGCCGTTCCCTGACCGCCGGAAATGATGGCGCCTGCGTGACCCATCCGTCGACCTGGAGGCGCTGTCTGGCCGGCAATGAAGCCCACCACGGGCTTCTTGACGTGCGCCTTGACGTAGTCGGCCGCAACCTCCTCGGCGGTCCCGCCAATTTCGCCAATCAGGATGATCGCTTCCGTGTCGGGGTCTTCGTTCAATAGGCGAAGCCCATCGACGTGCGTAGTGCCGATAATGGGATCGCCACCGATGCCGATGGCTGTCGACTGGCCAATGCCGCGCTGGGTCAGTTGAAACACGGCCTCGTAGGTCAACGTGCCGGAGCGAGAAACAATGCCGACGTTGCCTTCCATGTGAATGCGACCGGGCATGATGCCGATCTTGCATTTTCCCGGCGAGATGATTCCAGGGCAGTTGGGCCCAATCAGCCGCGAGCTGGAATGCTTCAGCTTCTCCCACACGCGCACCATGTCGAGCGTAGGAATGCCTTCCGTAATGCAGACGATCAGCGGAATGCCCGCATCCTCGGCTTCCAGAATGGCGTCTGCAGCAAACGGCGGCGGCACAAAAATCACCGTTGCGTTGGCGCCGGTCTTGTTGACGGCCTGCTCCAGGGTGTCAAAGACCGGCCAGCCCTCGTGGGTGGTTCCACCTTTGCCCGGCGTCACGCCGCCGACAACTTTGGTGCCATATTCGGCGCAGCCCTTGGCGTGGAAGGTGCCTTCGCGGCCGGTAATTCCCTGCACGATCAGGCGGGTTTTCTTATCCACTAAAACGCTCATTTGCTCCCCTTCGCTGCACTCACAGCCTTTTCCGCTGCGTCTTTCATGGTTTGGCCAATGATGAAATTCAGACCCGACTCCTTCAAAATCTGTCGCCCTTCTTCCACGTTTGTTCCTTCCAGCCGCAGAATCACGGGCACCTGGACATTCATTTTTCTGGCCGCCTCCACCACGCCGCGGGCCAGCGTATCCACGCGCAAAATGCCGCCAAAAATGTTGATGAACACAGCTTTCACGTTTTTGTCGGAGAGCAGAATGCGAAAGGCATTTTCAATCTGTTCCTGGTTGGCGCCGCCACCGACGTCGAGAAAATTCGCTGGAGAGCCGCCGGCATACTGGATGATGTCCATGGTCGCCATGGCCAGGCCAGCGCCATTCACCATGCAGGCAATGTTGCCGTCGAGCCGGATGTAATTCAGCGCGAACTTGGACGCCTCCACTTCGAGCGGATCTTCCTCGTTGGTGTCACGCAGCTCCTTCAACTCCTTATGCCGAAACATGGCATTGTCGTCGAAGTTCATTTTGCAATCGAGCGCGAATAGCTTGTCATCCTTGGTGGTGATGAAAGGATTAATTTCCATCAGCGAAGCGTCGGTCTCAACGCATGCCTTGTAGAGCCCGGACATGAAGTGCACCGCCTGATTGATCTGGGTCGGCTTCAGTCCAAGCGCGAATGCCAGCTTGCGCGCCTGGTACGGCTGAAAGCCGACGGCGGGGTCGATGTGCTCCTTGAAAATGGCGTCGGGCGTTTTCGCCGCGACCTCTTCAATTTCCATGCCGCCGGACTTGGAAGCCATAAACACCATCTTGGCGGCGGCGCGATCCAGCACCATTCCCAGGTACAATTCGCGATCGATGGCCGCGGTCTCTTCAATCAGCAGGCGCTTGACCTTCTGGCCTTCCGGCCCGGTCTGATGAGTGATCAGCTGCATGCCAAGAATCTTCTTGGCGTACTCCTCGGCTTCGGCAAGGTTTTTCGCCACTTTGACGCCGCCACCCTTGCCGCGACCACCGGCGTGGATCTGGGCCTTGACGACGACGCCGTTAGCCCCGGCAGCGAACAGTTTTTTGGCCACATCCACGGCCTCTTCCACCGTGTTGGCTACTTCTCCGCGGGGCACGGCGACCCCATATTTCGCAAGAATGTCTTTTGCCTGATACTCGTGAATTTTCATAAGGATTGTCTCTAATTGTAACGGTGCGCCGCTGACCAGATGGGGCGGCGAGTCGTATGCCGCACACAAGAGAAAGCAAAAGACAGCGAACCTTCGATACTATCGGACGAGCGGGACCGGAGCAAACCACCGCGCTCGAGTCCGTGGACTCTAAACGCATATATCCATGACAGACCTGATCCAAACCTTGTCGATTTTGAACGAAGGCCACGCGACGTTGAGCCGCGAGCAGGCTCGCGCGATGATGCAGACGATCCTGGAAGACGCGACGAACCAGTTGCCCAACATGCAGATTGAGGCCGTGTTGCTGGCGCTGGCGGCGCGTCCGGTCACCGCCGATGAGCTGGCCGGATTTGTCGACGCCATGCGCGCCGCCGCCGTGATCCTGCCGTTTCGCGACGAGGAACGCGCGCTGCTGGTGGATACCTGCGGCACCGGTGGCGATGCCAGCGGAACATTTAACATTTCCACCGCCGTGGCGCTGGTGGCCGCGGCCGCAGGAGCGAAAATCGCCAAGCACGGCAATCGCAGCCTGACCAGCCGTTGCGGCTCGGCGGATGTGCTGGATGCACTCGGAGTGCCAACTGCATTGACGCCGGAACGGGCCGTAGAGTGCCTGCGCGCCACCGGATTTGTATTTCTGTTCGCGCCCCTGATGCATCCGGCGATGCGGCGAGTGCAGCCGATTCGCCGATCCATCGGCAGGCGAACAGTCTTCAATATCCTGGGGCCGCTGACCAATCCGGCATTGGCGCCCGCGCAGATCTTGGGAGTGTATGCAGCCGATCTGGTTCCCCTGATGGCGGAAGCGATGGTGAAGCTGGACCTGCGGCATGGCTTTGTCGTTCATGGCGCAGAGGGTCTGGACGAAATCGCGCTGAGTGGAGAGACCGAAATTGCCGAAGTGAAAAACGGCGCATATCGGATGTGGAAGTTCTCGCCGGAGGATGCAGGTCTGAAGCGAGCCGCGCTGTCGGAACTGCAGGGGGGCGACGCGGGCGAAAATGCGGCGATTCTGCAGGCAATTTTTGCGGGAGAGAAGGGACCGCGCCGGAACATCGTTCTGGTGAATGCAGCCGCAACCTTGGTCACAGCCGGAATGGCGCCTGATATTCGCGGGGGAATCGAGCTTGCCGCTCAAGCCATCGATTCTGGGGCCACATCAAAGACCCTTTCCGCCTTGGTGGAATTTGGGAAGCAGACGCGATAATTTTCAGGAAATACCGCGTGACTTAAAGGTTGCCGGTGTCTAACCAGAATGTGACGTTTTGAACCTGAGGAGGATTGCATGAAATTTCTTCCGACATTGTCCCGCAGCTGGATGATCGCTTCCGTTTGCGGCCTATTTGCCGCAAACGTCTCTGCACAGCAAATTCAGATCAACAAAGACAATCGAACCATCGCGATTACCGCGACGGACACTGCCAGCGCCATGGCCGATACCGCCACGGTTCACGTCGGCTTCGTCACGTATGCCCCCGATGCCGATGCGGCGTATGCCAAGGGCTCGAAGACCTCGAATGCCATCATCAGCGCGCTCACGAGCAAAGGTATCGCCAAAACGGACATTCAAAGCGCGTCTCAAAACGTAGCGGAAACGCAGCAGTACGAACTGGAAAAATTGCCGCCGGCAGAGCAGGCGCAGCGGAGATTCCAGGTGCGCCAGAGCTGGACCGTGCAGACCAAAGCCGACGATGCGGCGAGCGTGCTCAACACCGCCGTGAACGCCGGCGCTAACAGCAGTGGACAGATCGAATGGACGGTTGCGGATGAAAAAGCCCTCGAAGCCAAAGCCGCCGGCAATGCGCTTTCCCGCGCACGGGCAATTGCTTCGCAGATGGCGCAAGGACTGGGCATCCAACTCGGCCAACTGATCTACGCCAGCAACCAGGCGCCGGAGAGCCCTCGGCCCATCATGATGCGTTCCATGGAGTTGGCCGCACCGCAAGCAATAGCCAAGGCCTCCCCGCTCGCCATTAACCCGAGCAAAGTCGAGCGGTCAGCCACCGTCTATGCGGTCTTCGCGATCCAGTAATTTCGCCGCCCCGCACCTGCTGCTACCCTTTTCTCTAGGAGTCGAAGCATGCCTGAGGAACAGGAACGCGAACTAAGACCGCTACCCGAGGCGGAGTCCGCCTATGTGCGGTGGCTAGCGCATCTGGATGCGGAATTTACGCGCCATCGCAAGCCGGAAATCCGCAGCGAAATTGTTCGAGACGAACTGCACCAGCTCTACCTGGGGCGTCCCCATGGCGGCAAGCTGAATTTCACCCTGGTGACGGAGCTGCCCTTCAACGTGCTGCAGTTGACGCTGGACCCACGCAACGTGACCCTGCGGCCGGAATATTATCCGGACGTCAACCCGGAGAAGTACGCCGAGGTGAAGCCGCTGATCTGGTTCTGGCAGATGTTCGACCGCTCCCCGGTGGGACTGAACGTCTGGCTTGGATCGCGGTTTCGCTGCATGCTGGCCCATCATATTTTCAAACACATTGGCAAGCATGTACGAATCTATCGCGGCGTCGAATTCACCTTTGGCTACAACCTGACCATTGAAGACAATTGCACCATCCATAAATTTTCCGTGCTCGACGATCGCCAGGAACTCGTCGTTCCGGTGGGAACCAGGATTATGGATTATTCGCGGTACGACGCAAGCGGGCACGTGACAGATCTAGCGGCGAAGGCCGCAGAATAGAGCCGTCATGATTGATGTAAAGACGGGTTGCGTGGAATGCGTCGCCACCCGGCGGTCACCAGCCTCGGCGAGCGAGCGGCTGCATGCTACCATCGGCATCAGCGCATGAATCTACACGCAGTTCTGATCCTCTTTCAAATTGTGGTGCTGCTGTTTGCCATCAGCCTGCACGAGGCGTCGCATGCCTGGATGGCCTGGCGGCTGGGCGATCCCACGGCACGTATGCTGGGACGTGTCACGCTGAACCCGATCAAGCACATCGACCCATTTGGCACCATCCTGATTCCGCTGCTATGCGTCTATGCCGGGTTTCCGCTGATCGGCTGGGCCAAGCCGACGCCGGTGACCACTCGCAACTTTAAAAACATCAAGCGAGACGACATTTTGACCACGCTGGCCGGCCCAGCCAGCAACCTGCTGACGGCGATTGTGGCCACCGTGATTCTGCTAGTGCTGAAGTTTGTGAACGCGGGCACCGTAATTTCTGCCATGATGGCCACCCAAATGGGCATGATCGACTCGACTGTGATGCAATCGAGCCCGGTCCTCTTTCCAGTGACCCTGCTGCTGTACTACGCCGTGCTGATCAACCTGATCCTGATGGCATTCAACTTGATCCCGCTGCCCCCGCTCGATGGCAGCCACGTGGTGCGCCACATACTGCCCTACAACTGGCTGCGGGCCTACGACTCGATCGGGATGATCGGCTTGATCCTTGTATTCCTGTTTGGCGGCCGGTTTATCGGCATGATTGTCAGCCCAATGCTGAACGTGTTCAACCATATCCTGCTCGGCATGTAGCGCCCTGCCTTTGGTAAGCTGCCTATCTTTGTCCTGCTGCCCTATACTTTCCATACGATTGAAGCATTAGCAAAAGGCACCGTACACATTTCCGATACCATGACCGAATCTATCCAATCGAAGGCCAGCCAGCACGGAAACCCGCTCCCCAAGCGCGTGCTGAGCGGCATGCGTCCCACCGGCAAGCTGCATCTGGGCAACTACATGGGCGCGCTCTACAACTGGGTGCGGCTGCAGCGCGAGTATGAATGTTATTTCTTTATCGCCGACTGGCACGCCCTGACCACGGATTATGCCGATACGTCGAACGTCAAACAGAACACTCTCGATGTCGCGCTCGACTGGTTAGGCGCCGGCCTCGATCCGGATCGGGCGACGTTGTTTGTGCAATCCTGGGTGCCGCAGCACGCGGAATTACACCTCCTGTTCTCCATGATCACCCCGCTCGGATGGCTCGAACGGGTGCCAAGTTACAAGGAGCAGCAACAGCAAATCGGCGACGTTGCGGCCGGCGGCAAGGACCTGAGCACCTATGGGTTTCTCGGCTATCCCCTGCTGCAATCGGCCGACATTCTCATCTACCAGGCGGACCTGGTGCCGGTGGGTCAGGACCAGGTGGCGCACGTCGAGCTAACCCGAGAAGTGGCGCGGCGATTTAACCAATTTTACCCACGGCGTTCGGGGAAGCTAAAGCCTCCTCCCACTCGTTTCGGACTCCAGCCTCCCCCCGGATATGTCGATCCGGCCCGAAGGGTGCTTCCCGAACCGCAGGCCCTTCTGACGCCCTCGCCAAAGCTGCCCGGCACGGATGGCCGCAAGATGTCGAAAAGTTACGGCAACACAATTCAAATGGCGGATCCCGAGCCTGTGATTCGCCAGAAGCTGAAGACCATGGTCACGGATCCGGCGCGTATTCGCCGCAGCGATCCCGGCAATCCGGATGTGTGCCCGGCCTTCGATCTGCATAAGATTTTCTCTTCCGCGGAGACGCAGCAGAAAGTGCGCGAAGGCTGCACCACCGCCGGCATCGGCTGCATTGAGTGCAAAGGCTGGCTGGCTGACGCAGTCGTCGCCGAACTGGCGCCAATCCAGGAGCGGCGTCGTGGGTTTGAGGCCAAGCCCGACCATGTGTGGGAGATTCTTCGCGATGGGTCGGAGCGGGCGCGTTCGCGCGCAGACCAGACCATGCAGCAGGTTCGCGATGCGATGCATTTGCCCCAGGCTGAAACCGTACCCGCAGGCGCAGCACGATGATGGATTCCTCTCAATCCCGGGACGATGCGGCACGCACGAATAGCGCGTCCGACGAGATCATGACCGAGGCCAAAAGCCCCGAGGTTTCTGCGACGGGAGTGGAGAGCGCGGCTGCGGCATCGCCGGAACAGCTGCATCTGCCGGCCAATCCGCCGTTCGCTCCAGAGCAGCGGGACAAAGCTGCCGAAGCCGCCGCCCGGGCTGCGGAACGTGCTGCTGAGAAAAAAGCAGCGCAGGAGGAGGCCAACACTTTCCCCTACGGGGTAACGGTCGGCCAGGTCTACGATGGGCCGCTAGACCTGCTGCTGGATCTGATCCGCAAGCAGGACATCGACATTTACGACATCCCCATCGCCAAGATCACCGGCCAGTTTCTTGCGTACATTGAAAATCTCAAGCAGTCTGACATCGACGGCGCAGGCGAATTTATCTACATGGCGTCGCTGCTGATCCACATCAAAAGCAAGATGCTGTTGCCACGCAAAGATGATGGCACCAGCGATGCGGCAGATGAAGATCCACGCCGGGAGCTGGTGGAGCGGCTACTGGAGCATCAGCGCTTCAAGAACGCGGCGCAGATGCTGCTGCAGAAGCAAATGCTGGAAGAATCGTCATGGACAAATCCGGCGATTCGCGAATTTCTGCAGGATGAGGGAACCGAACCGGAGATTGACGCCGACACCGTCGACCTGGTGCGCGTGTTTCGCGAGATTCTTGAGCGCGCTCGGCAGCGGCCGGTGTTGAATGTGAATGAAGAAACGGTCACGGTGGCGCAGATGATCGACTACGTGCGGCGTCGCCTGGTGATGGAAGATCGTCCGGTTGGGCTTCGCAGGCTGCTGCAGCATGTACAGTCAGAACGGGCGCTGATTTGCACATTTCTCGCGTTGCTGGAGCTGGTGCGGCTGCAGGCAATCCTGTTGCGGCAGACGGGCAGCTTTGGAGAAATCTACATTAAGAAACACGACAATTTTGAGTCGACCATGGTGGAAGGCCGCGATGACTGGCGTTAATGCCGGTCGAGGTTGCACGATTGGTATGCTGGAGACTCCTGAAAACCAATGAGCTTAAAAGCAAAAATCGAAGCAGTGATCTACGCGGCCGAAGAGCCGATTACGCTGGCGCAGCTGGCCTCTATCTTCGCCGATGAGGCGCTCGCGGCTAAGGCTGCAGCAGGTTTGCCTTTCGAGGTGACACAGCCAGAGGGCGGCGATGCGCCGATGAGCGAGGCTGCGGAAGGAGAAGCTTCTGCGGAACCCATTGCGCATCCCGTACCCGCTACATCGGATCAAAGCGCAGAAGCCGGAGAGCAACCTGCACTGCCGATGGAAGATGCGGAAGCACGCAAACGGGCTCGCCTGCGAGAGCGTGAAGCGAAGCAGGCGTTACAGCCGATCGTGGACGAGTTGATCGCGGAATACGCCAACGGCGAGCGCGGCATGGAGATTCGAGAAATTGCCGGCGGCTACCGCATGGCCACCAAAGCCGAATACCACGATGCCGTGCGGTCCTTTGTACGAAGCCTGAAACCGCAGATGAAATTGTCCCTGCAGGCTCTGGAAACGCTGGCCGTCATCGCTTACAAACAGCCTGTGACCGCGCCGGAGATCAGCGAAATCCGCGGCGTGGATACCTCCGGCGTGCTGGGCGGATTGATGAGCCGGAAACTGATCACGACGGCAGGCCGCAAGCAGGTGATCGGGCGCCCAATCCTGTACAAGACCACCAAGGAATTTCTGCTGCGCTTCGGGCTGAAAGATGTCAGCGAACTGCCCAGCATGGAGGAGTTCGAGAAGATGGCCGCGGACATGGCGGAGTCGGACGCGAGCGACCTCGACGCAGTGACTGCTGAATCCGTAACAGTCTCGGATACAGATGCGGAATCCGGCGGCCCTTCTGTCACAGAAACAGTTACAGAAGAGAGATCCACCGTAGAAGTTTCAGGCGAATCGTCTGGATCTGAGCCATGAAGCGCGAGAGAGAGACGGACAAGCCAGCCATTGCCGCGCAAGACGACGTGAAAACAGCACGTCCTGCCGGCAAAGTGGAGCGCCTGCAAAAGATTCTCGCCAGTGCCGGAATTGCATCGCGCCGCAAAGCGGAAGAATTCATTCTGCAAGGCCGGGTGCAGGTGAATGGGCAGGTCGTCAGCGAACTTGGCAGCAAAGCGGATGCCGTGCATGATCACATTCGTGTGGACGGAAAACTGATCCATCCTGCCGGCGAATACCGCTACTACATGCTGAATAAGCCGAAGCAGTTTGTCACCACGGTGAGTGATCCCCAGGGACGGCCCACGGTGATGCAATTCTTTTCGCGCATCAAGCTGCGCATGTTTCCGGTTGGCCGGCTCGACTATCACAGCGAAGGACTGCTGCTGGTCACCAACGACGGCGAACTGGCGAACGCGCTGACGCGGGCTGCCTCCCACGTGCCGAAGACCTATCTGGTGAAAGTCAGCGGCATCCCAGACGAAAATGCCTTAAATGCGCTCCGCCGCGGTGTTTCGATCCCCCTCGGCGATCCTGAATCGAGTACCGGCTATCGAGGCCGGGAAGCCCGCGTGCGCACGGCGCCGGCAACGGTTCGACTGTTTCGAGCCGGTGAAAATCCCTGGTACGAGATCACGATCACGGAAGGCCGCAATCGCCAGTTGCGAAAAATGTTTGAAGAGATCGGGCACCACGTGGAGAAAATTCGCCGCGTGGAATATGGCCCGCTGGTCCTGGATTTGCCGCCGGGCGAGTCGCGTGAATTGACGGCGCAGGAAGTGCAGGCGTTGTATCGCGCGGCGAAATTGACGTCGCCGGCAAAAGGTGGTCAACCGGCAGCATTGAAATCGAAGCCACGATCCGCGCGGCCTCCCACTTCAAAAACCTCGACCCCGACCCTGAAGCGCAGCAAGCATGCGCCTCCGCGCCCGCAATAGCCACTCATTGGATCGATCATGCGGGATCGTTATACTGGGACGAGAGCGGTAGTTTTGCCGCAATCGCGGGGTGAATCATGGAAAAAGCGACATTTGGTGCGGGATGTTTCTGGGGTGTGCAGGCGGCTTTCGATCGCATTCCTGGAGTGGTCGAAACGGCCGTCGGATACGAAGGCGGCACGCTGGAAAACCCCAGCTATCGCGAGGTCTGCACAGACAGAACCGGACACGCCGAGGTTTTGCAGGTCACCTTCGATCCGGCCAAGGTAAGTTATCAGCACCTGCTGGACGCTTTTTTTGCGGAGCATAATCCGACACAACTAAATCGTCAGGGCCCAGACTTCGGAACACAATACCGCTCCGTGATTTTTTATCACTCGTCAGAGCAGCAACAAGCCGCGGCCGCAACCATCGCGCGATTGACCGCAGAGCACAAATTTTCCAAGCCCATCGTCACGCAACTCGTACCGGCAGAGACGTTTTGGCCGGCGGAAGAATATCATCAGAAATACTTGGAAAAGCGCGGAGCCGCCAGCTGTCACATTTAGCTGTGCAGGACGCATTCCTCCAGAGCCTGTCCAACTGATCCCAGGCACGCGGAGTGCATCGATAACCCATTCTGCTTTCGCAGGTGCTCCCGCAACTCCTCTATATTGAGATCAGTGCGCGAATTCCCGCTGAATCCGAACCTGATGCCCGGAGGCAGTACGACGCTCGGCTCGCGCCTGCTCTCTGTGCAGGCTCTGCGCGCGGTTGCCGCGCTGCTGATTATCTGGGTGCATTCGATCGATGCCGCAGAGTTCTTTTCGACGCCGCGACAGAGCACATTCTTTCACCTGGGAAACTTCGGGGCTTGTGGACTCGACATCTTCTTTGTGATCAGCGGTTTTATCGTGTCACAGGTAGCAGTGCGCGCTGCTGACCGAAATAAAAGTCGCCCATTCCGCTCAGGTACTGAGTTTCTCAGCAAGCGAATTACGCGCATTTTCCCGCTCTATTGGATATTGACACTCGTCGTTGTCTTGGAGCAACAACTCGGCCGTTACAAAGTTCCGTGGCATTCGGTGAACTGGCTGCCGACGCTCCTGCTGCTCCCTTCGATCCCATCGAAGGTTGATCCAATGAATGCCCCCCTGCTATGGCTTGGGTGGAGTTTGATGTTTGAAATGTATTTCTATCTGGTCCTGACCATCTTTATGGTCTTCACGCCGCGATCCCTTGTACGAATTACCACTCTGTTTTTATGCGCGATGGTCATCGCGGGAACCATCGTGGACATTCACCGACCGCTACTCGTCATCTGGATGAACCCCATCGTATTGGAATTCGTGTTTGGGTGTTTGATTGGGCTCATGTTCTCGCAAAGGACCCTGACATCGAGAACAAGAACGACCGGCGTGTGGATTTCTGCGATGGGCGCCTTTTGGCTCGCCGTAACAGTGTTCACGGGATATGGAAATGCAAGCGAAGCCCGGTCAATCATGAGCGGCCATGATTGCTGGCTGCGTGTCGGCGTTTGGGGCGTGCCGGCGGCATTGCTGGTGGGCGGCGGGATTTTCTGGAACCCGAAAATGCGGTCAGCTCCAGCTCGTCTGCTCGTGTTTCTTGGGGATGCGTCTTACTCCATTTACTTGTGCACCATTCCGTCGCGCAGCTTTGTCGAGCATTTTTGGGGATTCTTTGGCAGATTCGGGGCGGACATCGGTGTTTTTCTAGGGGCGTTGTTCTGCACCATCGTTGGCGTGATCTGCTATTTGCTCTTGGAACGGCCGCTGATGCGAGCTTTCCATAACTGGTACAAGCCGATTCCGCGCCTCAAGTAACCCGCACCAGCGAGCGCTTGAACGCAGCTTGACCAAATCCTCAAGGTTGATTTTTGGGGACTA
>JAJYBW010000408.1 GCA_021778815.1 Acidobacteriota bacterium
CCAGTTGTTGCGGCTGCAGCCGGAGCATGAAGTTGCCATTCTGGAAATGGGCATGTCACATGCCGGAGAGATTGCAGCGTTGTGCAAAATTGCCGCGCCGGATTGGGGTGTGGTGACCAACGTTGGCACCGCACATGCGGAGAATTTTTCCGACGGGCAGGCCGGGATTGCTCGCGCCAAATATGAACTGATCGCATCGTTGCCGCGATTGGGGACGGCCATTCTAAATTGCGATGACAGGTATGTTCGGCAATTTGGCCGCGACTTTGCCGGCAAGACCATTTATTTCGGAACCGAAAAGCTGGCCGATCCGCGGGCGGAGTCGATCACTCCGATGGGCGCAGAGGGCACTCGCTTTTCGGTGGTTGCGGACGGTCAAAGTATTGCAGTGAAGCTGCGCCTTATGGGGGAACACAATGTGCGCAATGCGCTGGCGGCCATCGCCGTGGGGCTGGCCAGCGGAATTCCACTGGAAGAATGTGTTGCGGCGTTGGAACAGCTGACGCCACCGGACAAGCGCGGACAGACACTGCAGATTCGCGGTGCAACCCTGATCAATGACTCCTACAACTCCAATCCGCAAGCTTTGCGCGCCATGGTGGATACGCTGCTGACTTTGCCGGCGGAGCGCTTTATCGTCGTCGCCGGAGAAATGCTGGAGCTGGGGCCGGCGGGTCCCAGGCTTCATCGCGAGTGCGGCGAAATCATGGGCAAGCACGGCATCAATCTGGTGGTGGGTGTGCGCGGGGAAGCGGCATCGATTGTCGAAGGCGCGAAGGCCGGCGGCGCGGAAGCGATTTTTGTCGACACGCCCGAAGAAGCGGGCGCGTGGCTTCGCAAAACTTTGCGCGTAGGCGATGCGGTGCTCTTGAAAGCCTCACGAGGGGTGAGGTTGGAACGCGCGTTGGAAGTGTTGCAACAAGCAGACTAAGTCATGCGGATTACTCCGCTCCCGACTCCATCCATCCATGCAGGTGCAGCCAGTTCTGCAGCAGGATGGGCCACATGCGCAGCTGCGGATTGTCCTGCGCCAGGCCAGAACCATGATGACCCTGCTCGAAGATGTGGAGTTCAGCAGGAACTCCGCTCCGCAGCAGGGCCTCGTAGAACAACACGCTGTTCATGACCGGAACCGTCTCATCATTCGTCGTGCTGAAGAGGAAGGTCGGCGGCGTTTGCGGCGTGACCTGGGTTTCATTGGAGAGCTCGTTTTCGAACATTGGATTCGGCTCTTCTCCCAGCAAATGATGCAGGGAACCATTGTGTGTGATGCCGGGCTGCATGCTAATCACCGGGTAGGCGAGCACCATAAAGTCGGGACGACTGCCGGCGTGTTCAATCGGATCCGTCGCGTCGGGATTGCCATTGTCGAAATGCGTGCCTGTCGTAGAAGCGAGATGACCTCCAGCAGAAAATCCCATAATGCCGACATGGTTTGAGTCGATCGAGTCTTCGCTGGCGTGGGAGCGGACGTAGCGGATGGCGCGCTGGGCATCGAGCAACGGGATTGGATGGTGATAGCGCGGGCCGTAGCGATAGGTCAGCACAAAGGCCGCCACGCCACGATCATTGAGCCAGTGGGCGATTTGAGTTCCTTCTTTATCGATGGCGAGCATGGCATAGCCACCGCCGGGGCAGACCACGATGGCTGTACGCGTGGGATTTTGGGCAGGCAAATAAGGGGTGAGCACAGGCTTATCGAGCGGAGTGTCTCCCACAGCTCCTGGCGCGCCGTTGGGCCACAGCACGATTGGCGCGGGGGCTGGGGCCGTGGGCGAAGTTGTCGACTGTGCCGCCAGCAATGTCGCGCCAGCAAAGAGACAAGCGAGCGAACCGTGGAGAATGAGGCGGGGAAGCATGCTCACTTCTTTTCCTCCGAGAGCACGGACACTCCATATTGCGGTAATGTCACCGACTGGACTGAACCGCCTTCGAGTACGTTCTGCATTGCGGCCGGCAGACTCACCGTTTTCGGGGTGGACGCCCAATTGATCAGGACGTAGACGGTGCGATCTTTAGCGTAGCGCGGATCGACCTCCACGCTGGCCGGCACGCCAGACAGTGCCGGTGTAACGCCGCTCATTTGCGTCATCCAGTCTGCCAGTTTTGCCATGCCGGCTTCATCCATCCAAACGCCGACGTAGGTGATGCTGCCCTTGCCGACTTTGCGGGTGATGATGGCGGGTTTGCCGTCGAGCCAGCCATTGCTTTTGCCGTAAGTCGCCAGCACTTGCGTATCCGGCGAGCTGGTGCTCAGCAGTTCCGCCCAAAGCTGGCTGGTGTTCGCGCCGAACTGGCCGTCGACCGGGACGGGATGGATGAGCGCGTAATACTGATCCACTCGTCCGCCAAGCAGTGGAACCAGCGGGCCCGGCTGCCGCTCCGTCTGCAAGCCGTTGTCGACGTTCTTCATTCCAGACCGCTGACCTAGAACAAGATGCCCGTCATTGTTCACGTAAGACATTAGATTTTTTGCGGCCGCATCCGTCAGGACATTCAGTCCCGGCGCGACGACCAATTTGTAGCTGTCCAACGGAGCCGTGGGCTGCACAATGTCGACCGATTGAGCGATGTCTTTCAGTGGTTGGTAGTAGCTGAGAAGTTCCTCAATGGGGTCGTAGTTCTTATTGTGACGTTGCCAATCGATGGCCCAGAAACTTGGGTAGGTGTGGAGAATCGCGACCTGCGATTTGGGTGATGTGTCCTGCAGGATGGGACCGGTTTTCGCGAAGTCCTGGCCTAATTGGGCCACCTCCGGATAGAGAGGCACGGGTGTGCCGTCTGCGCCCACGAGAGTGCCGTGGTATTCCTCCTGGCCGTTGAGATCGCTGCGCCATTGCCAGTAGCTGACCGCGTCGGCACCGTGGCCAATGTTCTCCCAAGCCAAGGCACGCACTTCGCCCTTGTTCAGATCGTTGTTGATGGGGGCCCAATTCACATGGCCTGGCTGCGTTTCCATGATCCAGAAATTCTTCTGTTTGAAGCCGCGGGTCAGGTCGTCTGTCGAACCATTCTTGTAGGGGTTGACGTGCCCCTCGCCAACGTAGTCATCCCAGGAGGCGAGGTAGAT
>JAJYBW010000409.1 GCA_021778815.1 Acidobacteriota bacterium
AGCGGGGAGTGACAAAGCGCGCATCCCCCCAAACCGCATCCAGCAGATGATCGCGGCTGAAGACGCGTCCGGGATGACGGGCCAGGTATTCCAACAGGCGGAATTCCGTCGCCGTCGTGGCCATCAGTTCCCCGCCGACTTTCAATTGCATGGCGCTGGCATCAATTTCGACTTGCCCAAAATGGAGTGCCGTCGGGGTGGTCGGCCGCTCAAACCGGCGTAACACGGCCTTGATGCGCGCAATCAATTCTCTCGGGGAGAACGGCTTGGTAATGTAATCGTCGGCACCCAACTCCAAGCCAAGGACGCGATCGCTCTCGCTGGTTCTCGCCGTGAGAAAAATCACCGGCGTGACGGCCAGCGCGGGACTCTTGCGAATGCGCCGGCACAAATCCAGCCCATCGCCGCCGGGAACCATAATGTCCAGGACGAAGAGGTCGGGAGTTTTGCGTTCAGCGTCGGCCAGGACAGCGGCCGGACTGACAAAGGTTCGTACGGCGAACCCGGCAATTTCCAGGCTATGCTGCACCAACCGGGAAATATCCTGGTCGTCTTCCAGAACGAAAATCGTCTGACTCAATTCCGGTGTCCTCTCGAGTATTGCTGTCGACTGTTCCGCAGTTTCCATGGTGCGCCTACTCCTCCGTCGAGGCAAGAGTATCGCAGCCATGCGAATTTTCTGCAAAAGAACCGTGAATGCTGTGTGACGATTGCGTGAATGCTGTCGAACGGGCTATTTGTGCCGCGACAACTCCTCTGCAATATGCGCGGCGGCCTGCTCACATTGGGCCCGGTCCACGTCGTGGTGAGTCACCAGGCGGATGGCATCCGGCCCGGTACTGCCGACAAGGATGCCTCGTCTTTTTAGCCCGGCCACCAGATCTGAAGCGAGTTTGCCGTCTTTCAGCTGGAAGCGAACGATGTTCGTCTGGACACTTTCCAGGTCGACCACCAGACCCGGAATTCTGGCCAACGACTCGGCCAACATGCGCGCGTTGCGGTGATCTTCGTCAAGGCGCTTTGTCATTGTGTCGAGTGAAATCAGACCTGCCGCCGCCAGGACGCCGACCTGCCGCATCCCACCGCCCAGCGACTTGCGAATGATTCTTGCCCGCTGCATCAGTTTCTGCGAGCCAACCAGCATGGAGCCCACGGGGGCGCCTAGGCCTTTGGACAGGCAGAACATGACCGTGTCGAAGCCACGCGTCAGTCCTACCACTCCAACATTGAGATAGGTAGCCGCGTTGAAAATTCGAGCACCATCCAGATGCAACGGCAGGCCGGCAGCTTTCGCTCCCGCCCAAATTTCTTCCAGCACAGGCAGCGGCGTCACGGTTCCGCCGGCCATATTGTGTGTATTTTCCAGGGTGATCAAGCCAGTCTGCGCACGGTAATAGAGATTGGGGGCAATCGCCGCCTGAATCTGTTTCCATGTCAGCACGCCGCGGGTACCTACGATGGTTCGCGGCATGCAACCGGAAAAGGCCGAGATCATGGCCATCTCCCACTCCACCACGTGCGACCGCGCCTCGCAGATGACTTCCTGACCATGCTGGGTGTGCAGGCGGATCGCAACCTGGTTGCCCATGGTTCCGGTGGGGACAAACACGGCCGCTTCGCGCTCAAAAATCTCGGCCGCGCGCTGTTCCAGCCGATTGACGGTTGGATCTTCTCCATAGACATCGTCACCGACTTCAGCCGCAGCCATGGCGGCACGCATCTCCGGGGTGGGCTGGGTGACGGTGTCGCTGCGTAAATCAATGGCGCCGACGGCTCTCGACGAAGTGGTGGCGAGTGTTTCGGCAGTTTCGATGCTCACGCGAATACTCCTTGCGGCTGGATTAAAGGTGCGCCGGAATTGACGACGCCAAGAAATCTCTGGAAAACATCATTGGCGAAGAGGCGGCCCTGGTGGGTTAACCGGGCTCGATGCTCATCGTATTCCATCAACCCCTGCTGGCACGCGTCGGTGAGGATCGGCTGAAAAACTTGGATCGCGGACTCTCCAAACTCACGAGTGATGTCGGTCAGCGAAACGCCGTCGTTCAATCGCAGGCCCAGGAACCAGGCTTCCTCCAGCGCTTCCGCCCTCGATACGGGTGTAATCGTACCGCGGTCATCGTCAGAGATACTGGGATCCAGATAGGCTGTGAGATCGTCAGAGGTGGCAACCCGGATTGCTTCGCCAGCCGCCGTTAGCAGAAAAGAATGCGCATCCAGACCGAAGCCGAGATATGGCTGACGCGTCCAATATTTTAGATTGTGGCGCGATCGACGCCCGGCGCGCGCGAAGTTGGAAATCTCATACTGCGTGATTCCGGCGGCGCAGAATTGCTCCACAGCTTCGGTGTACATCTCCGCGATGGTCTGCTCATTGGGCACCATGCCGACGCCGTAGCGCGTGCCCCCGGCGATGATCTCGCGTCCCAGGCGGGAATCTTCATCCACATCCAGCATGTAGACGCTCAGATGAGGCACGCCGGTGGCGATCGCTTGCGCCAGCGAATCTCGCCAGCTCTGGCGGGTCTGATGCGGCAGGCCAGCGATCAGGTCGACGTTAATGTCGTCGATGCCAGAGTCACGAAGCCGTTCGATTTCATTGAGCGTGATGGTGCGAGTATGGGTGCGTCCCACCGCGGACGCTTCATGATCCACAAACGATTGCACGCCCAGGCTGACGCGGTTGAATCCCAGGCCCGGCATGGCCCGCAGCAGTTCGTCACGCAACTGGCCGGGAGCACATTCCAGCGTCACTTCCGCAGAGGCGTCGACGGAAAATACCTCATTTGTTACCTTAACTATATCGCTTATTTGGCTGACGCTAAGAAGACTTGGCGTGCCTCCTCCGAAGTACAGGGAGTCGACCTTCTTTGACACGTGGCCTCCCCAGGAGGCCGCGCGTTCTGGAGCTTGACGAATCTGCGCCGTTAATTTCTCCACGTACGCAGCCATGCGATCCGCGCCGTACACACCGGAGGCAAAGTTGCAGTAACTGCACTTGGCGCGGCAGAACGGAATCGAGACGTAAATGCCAAGTGCGGGCGCAAGATTTTGCATCGAC
>JAJYBW010000410.1 GCA_021778815.1 Acidobacteriota bacterium
CTGCGGCTGGAGGTGGACCTGGGGTATGAGCAGCGGCAGATCCTGGCGGGAATTGCCGGGGCGTATACGCCGGAGAGCCTGATCGGGCGCAAGGTGGTGATCGTGGCGAACCTGGCGCCGAGGAAACTGCGCGGGCTGGAGTCGAATGGAATGATTGTTGCGGCTTCGCTCGGCGAAAGCGGCAAGCCGGTGCTGGCGGGGTTTTTAGAAGACGTAGAAATCGGTGCACGGCTCAAATAACGGAGATTCTTCGCTTCGCTCAGAATGACGAACGCGTCGGATTTGCAGAACTCGAATTGAAAACCGATGTTGGGGCTGCCATGCTGGTCGATTCGCACGCACATTTGGACAGCGAACGGTACGCGGAAGACCGTGAGGCGATGCTGGTGCGCGCGTATGAGGCCGGGGTGGAAACGATTTTGGCGGTGGGGATCGGGGAAGGCCCGGAGACGATGCATGGCGCGCTCGACCTGAGCCGCGAGTTTCGATCGAGAGCCGACATGCCGCAGATTGTGGTAAGTGCGGGAATTCATCCGCACGAGGCGCGGCTGGCGGATGAGACGGCGCTCGGGAAGCTGGATGCTTTGGCGAGCGAGGTAGAAGTGGTGGCAGTGGGCGAAATTGGCTTGGATTATTTCTATGACAACTCACCGCGGGAAGTGCAGCAGCGCGCTTTTATCGACCAGATGAAGATTGCCGCGACGCACAAATTGCCGATTCTGATTCATTGCCGCGCTTCGGCGGAGAGCACGAACGCCTGGGATGATGCTTTGTCGCTGCTGGAAGAGCATTGGCGCGGGACTGGGCTGGGCGGCGTGCTGCATTGTTTTGCAGGGGAGTACGGTCATGCAAAGCGGGCGATGGAGATGAACTTTCTCGTTTCCTTCGCCGGTAATATCACTTTTCCCAAGGCTCAGCCGATTCGTGACGTGGCGGCGCAACTGCCTGCGGATCGGATGTTGATTGAGACGGATGCGCCATTTCTGGCGCCGGTGCCGAATCGCGGCAAACGGAACGAGCCGGCCATGGTGCAGCGGGTGGCGGAGCAACTGGCAGAGGTTCGCGGCTCGGACTATGAGACCATGGCTTTGACGACGACAGAAAACTTCTACCGGTTTTTTGGTCTGTCGCGAAGCGGCAGGATACCGGCCCACCGGATCGGGACAGACATCGGGGTTGAAGTAGAGAATTGAAATCAGCAAGGACAGGGAAGTATGGCTACAGAGAATTCATTCGATATTGTGAGCAAAGTGGATGCGCAAGAGGTGTTGAACGCGGTGGATCAGGCTTCGAAGGAGATTCGGACGCGCTTCGATTTGAAGGACACGCATTCTGAGATCAAGCTGGAGGGGGAAGAGGCGATCCAGTTGGCTTCCAGCGATGAGTACAAGCTGAAAGCGGTGACCGAGATTTTGCAGCAAAAGCTGGCCAAGCGCGGAGTATCGCTGAAAGCGTTGACCTATGGGAAGATCGAGCCCGCCTCCAACTCCAGTGTTCGCCAGAAGATAACGCTGCAACAGGGGATTGCGATCGAGAAGGCAAAAGAGATCGTCAAGCTGATCAAGGACTCAAAAAGCAAGGCGCAGGCGACGATCCAATCCGACACTGTTCGGGTCAGCAGCAAGGATCGAGACACGCTACAGGATATGATTGCAATGTTGAAGAAACACGACTTTGGGATCGACCTGCAGTTTACGAATTATCGCTCGAACTAGCCGATAAAGCCCGCGCCTGCATCGTTCGCGGAGGCGATTGGCGAATTTCGGCGGGAGCAGGGAAGCGAGGATGGAAGGCGTTTGAGCACAACGGCCATTACGACGGCGAAAGAAGTGTTCGACCTGCTGCGCGACGAACTGGTCGCGGTAGAGCAGGAATTCGAACGCCTTTCTGCGTCGGAGGTCGATTCCATCACGGAAATTGCCGGGTACCTGCGCGAAGGCGGCGGCAAGCGGATTCGTCCGGCACTGCTGCTGCTGGCGGCCAGGGCGCTTGGTTACAACGGCAATAGCAGCGTTCGCCTGGGTGCGGTGATTGAGATGATTCACACCGCGACCCTGGTGCATGACGACATTATCGACGTGGCGGATATTCGCCGCGGCCGACCCTCCGCAAATACCCAGTGGGGCAACTCCAAGTGTGTACTGGCCGGCGACTGGCTCTATATGCAGGCTTTCCGGGTCGCACTGGAGGAGCGGAATTTCCGCATTCTCGATTTGCTCATCGGCCTGACGCAGCAGATGGTGGAAGGTGAACTGCTGCAGATGGAGAGTCTGGGCAACGCGTTGACCGAGCATGATTATTTTGAGCTGATTTATCGCAAGACGGCGTGCTTGTTTCGTGTCTCCATGCAGCTGGGATGTGTGCTGGCAGATGCGCCCCAGGCCGTGGAAGAAGCGCTGGGAGATTACGGGCGTAACGTGGGCCTGGCTTTCCAGATTGTGGATGACGTTCTGGATTTGACGGCCAGTGAAGCGGTTCTGGGCAAACCAACAGCGAGCGATCTGCGCGAGGGCAAAGCCACCCTGGCCGTGGTGCATGCATTAGAGCACGGCACTGGGGAGGAGCGAGCCGATATTCTGGCGGTGATTGAAGACCAGGGATTTGAGCGGGTTGGGCACGAACGCATTCTTGCCATCCTGCGGCGCAATGGTTCGCTCGATTACGCCATTCAAGTGGCCGATGCGCATGCCGAGGCAGCGCGTGGCAATCTTTCCGGATTGCCGGACTCTGAGTTCAAGCGGGCATTGTTGTGGGTGCCCGACTTCGTTGTATCCCGTGAAAAATAGCGAGTGGCAAAAGCAATTCTGTGCCTCGTGGCTTTGTGCCCATAGTCGTCGCGCAGCATAGCGATATCGACTTCAATTTTTGGAGAATGTATGCGGGTTCTACCCAAACGATTCCGTGCGCTCGTTCTCTTCCTTGGCGCATTTCTCCTGGTGGGGTGGATGGCGGATGGACAAGCCGCGGCACCCGATGCGGCGAAGACGAATGTGACTGGGCCGGCGACGCCGACACCAATCCAGAACATGCCTGAAGAGATGGCGCCCAACGGCGAGTCGC
>JAJYBW010000033.1 GCA_021778815.1 Acidobacteriota bacterium
AAACAATTCTGCCGACGTTGAAACTTACCCTGCGGATATAACTAACGTCAGAATTGACTGCGCTAGCAGAGCTGACATAAGCTGCGCTGATTCCGCTGCCCACATAACCCGTCTGACCCGAATAATAGATATCGACGACAACCATTTGACCTGCGGCGAAGCTGGTAAGCTGAGTCGAAGTTAAACAGAGGAACGTCGCTGTACTTCCGCTGCTCAGTGGCACTGCATTGCCGCCAATTCCTCCGGAGCCATTCGCAGGCGCATTTGTAGCTGCTGCCAATAGATTCATTTGTTCTGAACCTGCTGTCACCGCCATCTGCAATTTTCCCCAATTGACGAAATTGATGGAGACAATCGAGTCGATCTCAGTCCGAACTTGGGACAGAGGTAACCCCGGCGCGCCGCTTCGTAACGGAGTCACCTTCGACTCTGTCTTGCGTTGGAATGTATCCAGCCACCCTAAATCCAGCCAGGGTGTCGGTGGGGAGTCCAGGTTGAAGCTCCCATTTTGCGCCGGATCAAAAATCGCCGGCATGCCCGCAGCCCGATTCACCGGGGCAAAATAAGCACGAATCCTTCGCATGATCGGCGGCGTAAGTGGTAATGAAACGATTGCAGTTGTGCTCATTGCTCCCCCGGCTCTTCATAGCTAAACAGCGACACCGTAGCAACTCGCGACAGACGATCACGCGCCACTTTCTGCGGTTGAAAACTAGCTTCGGACCAGAAGATCTGAGTTTCCATCGGCACCGCCGGGGTGGAAGCGTAATTCATCTTTTGAGCGGTATTCGGCTGCAGCAACGCCATCAACTCAGCGTCCATCTCCGTTAACATCGCCCCGCGATCCATGCCGAGATTTCCCACTGTACCCTCGGTCATGTAGGCAATTTCGCATTCCATCTGCACAAGCACATCCGAAAGATACGGATCGTTGCGGAGCCCGATCCATCGCAGCACAAATACATCTGAGGGCGGCTGCGCTACAACGAACTCATTGCTTTCGACCAGAATTCCGGGCCGCGTAACTCCGCGCAGATAGATCGTTCGGTTGGGATTCAACGCTACAAGGCGATCGCGCAATGTAATGTAGAAAGTATTTTGGGCATTTTGCATGACACTTTCTCCTCTTACAATGTCTGAGTTTGCGGCGCAGCGAGGATAAGCCGATACAGGTAAGGACAACCGAAGGCTTCAGCTTCGGCAGCCGCCTCAATCAACATCAGTTCACCATCGACAAATACGCCCGTGGCCATGGAGAATAGCTGATCCGTCGATGCCAGTTCCATCAGACCTAGTTGTGCATGAACCGACGCTGCCGATATCAGCAATTCATATTGGTTGGCATTACCGTCGCGTAGCTTCGGCCGCAGACGGCGAAAAACAGCGAGAGATAACGGTAGGTCTTCATAGGAAGGACTGCCCGCGCCCAACTGTTCCGCGTCCGATCCACTTACAGCGTTTGTTGGCAACCTTAACAGCACCGTTCTGCCACCCAAACAACGCAGCAGGGCATCAGTCGCACGCTGCGGGGCTGCCGACGCATTTCGTACACTTAAATCGACACTCATCGCTCACCCCAACATCGTCGCCACATACGGCTGCAGCATGGCCGCCACCTGTGGGTCAATTAGAGAACTGGAAAAATATTCCATTTGCATGGTGTCGATTTTGCTGGACTTCACGTTTAAGCCAGGAGTCGACTGCGCATTCTTGACAATCTGCGCACATGCCACTTGCACGGAATATGGGATCGTGGCGAGACCGGCTGTATAGACGACGTCGACTTCGTTGTAGGGCAGCCCCAGAATGTTCGTGGGAAATGTGAGTTCACCCGTATTGGGCACGCAATCGACATCAGCTAGATTCAGCGTGCTCCAAGCTCCTGGAAGTCCGAACACCCACGCAATTTGCTCATACGCTGGTTCGATCATCTCTCCGCGCCGCGGCCGGCTGTAGCGAGCTTGGATCGATATCAATGGTGACGTGTTAGGCGCAACTGCGACCAGCGGCAAATAGCTCAACCGCACTGTCTGGGCTCCCGCTGTCATGCGCAAGCGCTCTTCATATTGTGTCGGATTCAAACTGGTTCGATGACAATAGGAATCGATCAATGCCGAAGCCATCGTGATCCAGTCGTCCGTCGTATCCGCCGGAAGACCATAAGTCGCATAGTCGGTCGGCAGCAAGTATCCCATAACATGTCCTCCGGAAATATCGCGAGAGGCCGCCCTTCGCGACCAGTGTCAAAAATTACTGGCCTCCGTATGGAGGCCAGTGAGGTGTTCACCAGGCATTGCCTTTCAGCTTGCTGGCTCTATCGCTGTACGATCACCTGAAAATGGGCGCCCGCGCTTGCCATCTTGACTACCGGCGCGCCAAATTTCACAACAACATATTGTGAAGCGAGCGAGCCCGGCACACCGAGTTGAAATACACGCGGGTTCGGATCGCTCAGCCAGTGATATTCAATTAGGTTTTCCGTCACGATATAGGCCGGTAACAGTGCACTCCCCGAGCCCGGCGTTCCCGTGTAACTCAAAGACCAGTCCGGGATCAGCGGCAATTCCCCCGCCTGCGTGATCAACGTTTTTACGCGGAATCCGCCATTGATCTCCTTCGAGTCCAACACTACATTGAACTCCGTCTTCATCTCCCGATCGATCAAATCCAGCAAAACCGGGTTGGCATAAATCGCCGTGGGCCGAACCGCATAGCTGCTGTTGGCAACCATCTGTGCGATTGTGGACTTGAGGTTGTCCACAATCAGTTCTGTCGTGGTAATCGTAGTCGTGTTGCCGCTGGCAGCAATCTGTCCTGCCGCTCCGAAGTACTGTACGGTTGTCGGGCTGCTCAGTGAGGTATCGTTGCCGTTCCACAATGCGAGGTCATGAATATGCATCACGCCTTCGATGGTGTCAGCAAGATCTTTCGCCTGCAGGTAAGCAAATTGGCTTTGCTGGTTTCCCAATTCAACGTCGAACAAATTGTAGTTGATCTGGGCGACTAGCGCCTTCAGGGGAACGGCCCGTTCGACACGAGCGGGAGTAACAACTGGCGCAGAGATGTTCCGCGGATCTACGAAGCCGTTGGCAGCTGTAGGCTCTGGAATCCCAGTTTGCTCGAAATAACGCGAAGGATGCCCCGTCGCAGGAACCTGTTTGATGCGTTGCCCAAAGAGTCCCCGGCGACGGACAATGTCGGTGATCTCTGTCTGATAAATCGGAACTTCAATCGCACCGGGCCCGATGTAATCTGCGGCGGCGTGGATATCATGAAAATTGGCGTTCATTCTGTCCTTTCACTGGCCCTGGGGCCGTGGTTGCGTTTCATAAGGTCTGGAAGCTTGGCTGGCACATGTTGCGAGCAACTTTGCGAACTGCGGTCGATATATCCGTCATCGTTCCGCTTCCGTTGGCTTAGTTCAGCACTCCCGCGCGCAGCAATTGCGACTTCACTGCAATCCTTTGCTCGAGACTCAGCCCTGCCAGCGCTGCATCCAGCGAGCCGGCTTCGATCGACTCAAGCGAGGAAATTCCCTGCTTGGCCAGCAATGAAATCGTCGCCGCGGTCACGGTCTTGCGTCCCGTCGGAACAGGAGCAGTACCTTGGGCCCGCAGTTCCGCGATCTGCATTACCGCTTCATGCAGCTTGCGCTCCAACTCGTAGATACGCTCGCTTCCCGCCTGCATCGTATTAGGCGCCTGCTCAACAGTTGCAACAATCTTCTGCACCTGGCCCGACATGGTGAGGTGCTGCTCTTCCAGACGGCTTACTGTCTGTTCCAACAGGCTCGCTGCGCCCGCCAGGCGATCCAGCATTAATGCCAATGTTTCAAGAGAACGTTCTGCTCCCTGTTCCATACTGATTGCTCCTTTTTCTGTGGGTGCCGAACTTGCACCAGAAGGCAGCTGCCTGCAGTGCCTTGCGTTCGGAACGTTGGTTTCCGGCGGCTTTCGGCTTAAGCCGCGCCGGAATATGCTGCCAGGGATACTCCATGACGACGGGTTCCATTCGGCTTCAGCCGAAATGAGGTCTGCCGATAGGCAGCTTTATCTCGCAACAGAATCGCCGCTCCGGTAAAAGTCACGCGATTCAATTTCCAGATGGATGCACGCATATCCTCCACATGTGCGTCCGCCAGTTCGTAGGACATGCCCATACTTCCGGCTGCGAGATCGTGCAGTTTTGCTTCGACCTCAGGAAAATCGCGCGCATATAGATATCCGCCTACCATCAATCGCTGGCCGACAATATCTGCGGTGGTTATAATTCCGCATTTGCTGCGCGCGTCGTGGCCGTCCCAATCCGGCCGAAAATCTACCGCCATACCCAGCAGCGACGGCAGTGCTGCCTCCGCTGCGGTCCGGCTCAGCGTCACGCGGTGTCCGCGCGAGCCACTCGGTGCGCGATCGCTGGGAACGTCGACCAGGGTCAACACTCCTTCGAACGGCATCCGGTTTGGGTGCCCTTGAATGGCCGGGAACTCGACCGCCATTGCGTCCAGTCTCATGTGTTCTCCCGTATTTCTGGTTGGTGATGTGGATGTTAAGCGGGCTGTGGTTGCAGCCCGCGATCTCGGTCCTCGTACCGCGTCTATGGCTCGCTTCCTGCACTTTGCGGATCCGACGCGGCTTTCTCCAGTTGCAGCGTGGGTGCCAGCGGGCGTAATCCGCGCTGTGCCCTTACCTCGTCCACGGTCAATATCCCCGCTTTGAGCAAGGCTGTTTGAATCTGCACCGTTTCCATCTCATCTCCAACATCGAGATCATTGAAAACGAACTCAAACTCACGCCACCCCAAACGCTTGCAAAATAGGTCGCGCGTGAAATGCTCGGCCAGCATGCGCGCCATTGGAGCGATCGTGGTTCGAAAAGATTCGTCCAGCATTTCCTGGGCAGTATTGCGATTCACATCGTTTTCCAGGCCCAGTAACATCGGGGGAAGTCCAAAGGCATTTGCGATCATGCGGATGAGAAACTCCTGCCATTGCAGCCGAAGTTCCGCATCCGTCCCGCCAGTAAACTTCAACACCTCAGGCTTCTGCTCGCATGTCAGCAGTGGCACCCGCCCAGTGCCCTCGATTTCGTCCTGCCACCACCGAAGCAGCCGATTGTGATGATCCGGGGTCGTCTCATTCAGCCACAGCGCATATTGCACGACGCTATTGCTCGCCAGCCTTCCCGCATATCGGTGTGCCGCCAGAAAACTGTTCACGGCTTCAAACGCCACTTCCAGCGACCCCAGTCCGAACGGGGTATGCGAGCGCGGATTCAGACGGATATACATCAGTTCGTTGTCGTACAGCGGAATCTTCGCTCCTGGTCCAATTCCGTTCGTGTTCTGCGCATAACGCGGGGAACTCTGATCGCCATCCCAATTGGCATTTAGCTGAATCGTGGCTCCATCAACCGGCCACAGGGCGAATGGTCTTTCCGGATCATCCGTACGCTCCATCTCAATTGCACCAAAGCCCCCCACCAGCGCATCTTCCAGCGCCTGCTCCACGACCGAGCGGAAAGAATCCGAATCGTTCGGCTCTTCCAGCGTTCTTCGCAGGATTTCCATTTTCACGTGCGCATCGGGCACATCGTCGAGCGTGTACCCTCGTCGCAACTGGATCTGCCAATCCATGCCCGCAATTCGATCTTTGATGACATTGATGGCCCGGCGGGGAACAGGACTCTCTGCGAAACGCCGCAGGTTTGCCGGCGTTCCCTTCGGCAATAACGCATTCGGCGGTCGCACCGGCCCCAGGATCGAGGGAAGGGGCACGGTTTTGCGCTGCGCACCATCGACGCTTGCGGCTGCTATGTCTGTCTTAGATTCGGCAGCCGGTTGGCCCTCGCCGCGCTCCGCTTGATCGCTCCAAATCCCTTCGAGCAATGTTTTCCAGCTCACTGTCTCCGCCTCTCTCTTTTGTTGTTCACGTGGCGATGGAAATAGGCTCGCGATCTCCGCTTCGCCCCAAATAAAAAAGCGTGGCCAAGGCCACGCTTTTCATGTGCAACAAAAATTCCGTCCGTTGTTCCTACATTCGCAATTCTTCTCGGGCTCGTTCCGCGATGCGGGGCAGATCTGCCACAGTCATCACCCGAATCTGGTTTCGCTCCATTGTCTCCACGCCGAATCGGTACTGTTCAACCCGATCCTCTTCCGCGCCAGTCGCCAGAATCTCTTCCGAGTTTTTCCCCAGCAGACCGCGCAACGACTCAACGATCGCCGTCAATTCCAACGTCGCATTCTCCACCCGGCTCACTCCCTGGGCAATTTGCGGTGTGCTGAATGCAAGCACTTTCGCCGCCTCCAGGTCGCCCTCTAGGGAAACCGCATGAAACATACGGATCACGCCGTTCGGTCGATAGCCGCAGTCGATCCGCAACGGATCCCCAGGCTGGGTATACATCGCAGCCTGAATGCGCTTGCGCATCACGTTCCACACGCCCACCGCCTCAAATTGCCTGCGGATCGATGTCGAGATGGCCTGCCGTCCGCTGGCACGCCGTGTGTCGCGTTGTTTCCTGCTTTCGATGTACATCCGGCTCAGCTGTTCCATCTCTGCCGGGATCGAATCCGCCAGGCACGCCTTGGGCTCGGTGATCTGCAGCATGTTCGAAAAGCTGTCTTCCAGGGCCTTCATCATCAACGCCGTCTCAGTGGCTCCGCTTGACAGTCGCTCTCGCACTTCGTACTCAAGAGCTTCCAGCATTCCCGTGTCGGCTTCCGGATCCACGCATCGAACCCGCGCCCAATCTCGTGTAAAGCGCACGCGCGCCGTCTCCGGCCGGCCAGCCTCACACAGCACCACGCCGATATTGACGAACTCATTCTTCACCGCGTCCGGAACGTACCGGACCAGAAAGAATTCGCACTGGATGCGCTCACTGTTCACGTATGCTTGGCGTTCCTTTCGTTGACTGGCTCGGCTGCGAACCTACCCATTCCCTTCAACTTTCCTTATTCTCTAACTTTTTCTGCTCCCGGAACTGCCCTTTTCCATCTCCGCTCTCCATCCCAATCCATTTCGGAAATGGCAACCTCGAACTCTCCCGAAACTGCACAATCAAATCGCGCACGCGTTCACGCCGAGCGAGCAGGGCCACGGTTAGCCGTTCCATCTCCCGCAAGTCTCCTCCATACCAGTTTGGAGGAACGGCCTCCGCAATTTGCCACACGGCTTCCGGCTCGATCCGTTCCATGCGGCTCAGCCAAGGCTCGAAGCTGGCCCAACCGGTCACATCAGCGTACACCCGGTTCCGGCCATACACTCCCCGTAAAGGCGCGTCCGGAAAGCTCCACTCCCCGGCATGAAAACAATATCCCTGGTCCACAAAATTTGCTGCGTATCGCTTCTCTCGAGGCTTCCGGTGAAACACGGCCTGTCTGCCATTACTGTTGCAAGTCCACTTGTCCAGCACCAACATACCTGCAAACTCATTCAGGTTTCGAACCTGGGCCAACTGCTCTTCCGGCAGGTAATCAACGACCTGGCCCGGCATCAAGCCTCCAACATAGCGAGATCCAAATTGCAGTCCGGGCACGCAGCGTTCTTGCTGGCGACCCGTATCCATGTACAGTTCAGGCGTGTTCTCGACCAGCCACCCACTCACTTCCACGACTTCCGTCGCAGGAACAGAAAGCCCCACGGCTTCCGCAAGTCGCGTTGCAAACAACTCATTGGCCAGCACTCTCAAGTGTTGCGGATTGTTCTGAAACTTCACCACATATAGGTGGCCGTCCGAGCCCAGCATCAGGTGACTCTGCGCACCGCCTCGCATCCGCCGGATCTGCTGTACCGCTGTCACTGCCACCCGAGGCTTCGCTCCTTCAGTGTTCGCTCAACGGTGCCCAACGAGAAGGCGCCTGCTCCCGAATTGTAACCCGAAGACAGCTTGGACCATCCAGGATCGCCGCCATCAAAATACAGCAAGACACGTGGATTCCGCTTTCAGCCGGCAACCGCATTGCATCGCGACCCCGTCGATTTCGCTATCGCATCGTCCGTGAAGGATCGGTCATGTCCGCACGCACCTGCAGCGCAATCGCCATCGCCATCACGCAATCATCGTGCACCCCTGCAGCCGCCCCAGTGCGTCCATCGCGCAGTCTGACAAATGTTCGACATTCTGCCAACAGCCTGGAACTGGAGAACACCTCCGCCTCGTTGCTGAGCGCGGCCCCCAGCAGTGCAATCATCGCAGGCCGTGTGATTGCCGTAGTCAGCCACCCAGCCTGGCCGCGCTCCTCATAAATCGGAGCATAGCGTTCAATCGTGCACAGGTAGGCCAGTACAGCCGTGCCATGGTTGTTGCGCTCCACCACCAGCATTGCCTGGTTATATTCTCTTGCTAGTTGCGCACAGTATTTCGCCAGTTCCCTTGGTGCTAGGTGTCCTCGTAGTTCCGCGCACTGCAATCCAGTACGTTGCTCAATCACCTGAACCGCAGCATAATCTCCGTCCGTACCACCGCCAGCCGGATCGACTCCTAGTAAATATCTCCGACCCGGCTGAGGCGGGTACCAGATCCACAATTCGCCATTGCACCGTTGTTCGGGTGGCTCGTGAACCTCCCGCGCGCGTCGCGCGATGCATTCCAGATCGAAGACACAGTCGCCGCTCGCCAGAAAACATGCGTCTGCGCTTTCGGCGTATTCCTGCGCTGCAATCCTGCGAAACTTCGTCTCAAGTTGCCTTCGGAAGCCAATCTGTTCCGGCCGCAACCGATTCATCTCAGCAAGCGCACGTTCTTCTTCCGTCCATCCGCTTTCTTCAACACGATGTCCCGTGTATGCGTTCTCCATCCACCACGGAAAAAAATGACGGATCATTCCCGTCTCGTCCGCACGTTGCCATTGATCGTAGAAATAGCCATAGGCTCCGTTCGGGGTTGATTCCAGAACTAGTTCCCCGTTCGGCACCAATGCGGCACTCAGGCTCGCCATCGTTTCCGCAGCGTCACCACTCCACCGAGCAATCTCCGAGCAGTGCAGGTTTTGAATCGTCATTCCGCGGCCGGCATTCCCGTCTGCAGCGCTCTCCACGCGATATTCGCTGTCCAACTCCGAAAATAAAATCTGCCTCGTGTTTGCTTTCGATGTCCGCAGCACACCACCTCGCAATCCTTCTGGCAGTAGCTCATAAAATCGGTGAACGATTCGGAAAATCTGTTCCGCGGCTTCGAGATTGTGCGCCAGTTCCACGGTCAGTGTTCCAGGCTGCGTAATCGTCTTCAGGAAAAAGCGCCCCGCAATCCAGGTACTGATGCCCATCTGCCGTGCCTTCAGCACAATATTGTGTCGGCCTCGTCCCTGTTCATAGGCTTGTTGCGCGGCGTTTGCCTCTAATGGAACAATCTCGCCGCGTCGATCCCGAACTCTAAGTAGCGCTCGCGCAAGCCCCACCGACAAACTATTCCCACCGAGTTCAGTGCAGCGAAAATCCAATCGTTGGCCCAGCCACACCAGGCGCTCCAGATCGCTTCGCCCCAACGAGCAGAAAGTTGCCTCCTCTTGCGACTCTCGTGAATTTTCCATTCGATTTCCAAATAATCGGTTGTAAACATTGCCGCTACGCCTCCTGCAGGTCCCGCTCCCCGCAAAGCGCTTCAGGCGACTTGCGCTTCACCGCAATCAGCATTGCGCGAATGCCGAGGATTCGGTAGCGCACAAATCGGAATCACCGTCGGATCCATCCAAAGATCCTCCGGGGTCGGGTAATTCGCTCCCGGCCGCCGAAGCGGATACGGCGTGGCCAGGCTCATGAAATATTGCAGGCCCGAACAATAAAACTCCTTCTGCGGTATGTCGATCGGCAATGTATGAATCAGCCTGTGCGCTGCAAGGGATACTTCCTGCTGCCAGTCGTACGCATCCCCCAGCACACTCAGCCCGATGTTCAGCGCCGACATCTTTTCGGCAGCCGTCAACACTGGGCGACGAGTCATCACTAGATCGCCATCATAGGCATCCACATAGTCGGATAATCTCCCGACGTGTACGCCGCGATGAAAAGTCGACTCCAGCGTCAACCACTGTGTTGCACCGCCTGGAAGCCATGCCATCAGGATGTGCGAAAAAGGCGAATGCGTGATAATCTCGATCTCCTTGCTGATCGCTTCTTGGCCACAGCAGAAAATCAAATCGCCCCATTCCATCTGTTCATAAAACTCGAGCTTATCTACCTGACGAATGCCCGAACTATTCAAATTATCGATGTGTATCGCCATGCTTCCTCTTGAAATGACGGGTCGCCCATCTCCAGACGTCCACGAATACGTTGTGGTGCACGCCGTCATCTGGATTGAACGGGAACGCGCGACCGTTTGCGGCCGCGCCTAGAGCTTCTAGCTCAATCTGTTGTGTTTCATTGGCTGTCTGTTTGACGCTCAAAAGACACTTGTTCCCTAACATCAAAGTCCCGAGTCGAAGCTCTCTATTCTTGATTGATTGAGAACCCGGTTCGCCGCGGACTACATGGAGCCGTTGAGCGCAACGGCGATAGCAATGCACGCTCCAACGGTCAGTAAGGCGAAAAACAGCGCGCCCGCGGCTTCCATGTGATTGTCGAGAAAATCATACAAAAATGACATTGTCTTCCCCTTGTCTCGCCGTCGGTTCGGTTAATTCGCAGGAACGCTCGATGCAGCATTCAATGTCGTTAATCCTGCGGTCGGCAACACGCTGAAACTTGTAGCTCCGGTAACTAATGCGGTCAACTCGGTTTGCCCGGCTGTCACTCCAATGCCGGCAAGGATCTGAATCAAAGCGGCTCCCGTAATGGCAACGACTTCCGCAACTTTTTGTGGGTACGACACAGTTGCTCCCAGCGCCTGATACTTTGCTTCCGTCGTCAGCATCACGTTCTTGATCAGTGCCGTTGCCGCATTCTCCGCAGTTGCAAACTGGGGAGGCAGAAGCTGATTGATAAGCGGTTGCTCAGCGATCGCAATATTGATCCCGACGTTCAGTGCCTTCTCAATGTCTTTGGCAGCAGTTGATAGAAAACTTTCGAACCCATTCTGCTTCCCTTGCGTAACTTTCACCGGAATCGTGGCCATATCTCTTCTCCTAATTCCCCATGGGGGGGATCTCGTTACTGATTTGTGAACTCTTCGGCTGGTGCTGAAACATGGCAATACCGCCGCCAATCATTCCTGTCCCAGAACTCATCAGGGCAGCTCGAACATCCGCTGGACCGCACAGACACGCCATTCCAAACGTCGCAATTCCAAACAGAATCAAGACGACTGCCCACACTTGCGAGCTGATAGCATTCAAACCGTTGACAAAACCCATCGTTTCTCCATTTGTTATCTCGACTCAAGGCGTGTCGAGTGCAAAACAGCCGAATCGACACGACAAAAGGCTTCACAGGCCCGCTTGAACACGTGCCCGCTTCAGTCACCTTCAACTTGCTCTTGAATGCTTGCTTTCAATGGCCCTATAGAGGTTGGGCCGCATCAGTGCATCGCGAGAAATGTATAAGCACCCGCAGGAGGCACAACACTTGCCGTAGTCGCATTGCAGAAATGCAACAGCAGAGTATTCGCCGCGCTCGCATACCCGTTCATACTCAGATTTCCAAGGGGAGCCGGCGGACGAATAGATCCCAGGTTATCTGTCGTGACAAGGCCACTCACCGTGAATGTCTCATCACTACAGGACTGTGCCGGCACCGCGGTCGGACTAACCGTCCCGGTCGTATAGAAGCTGATTCGTGATACCGCTGACCCAGATCCGACATTCAGGCTGGGCGTCGCGACCGACGCAGAGGCGACCACTGCTGGAGTATTCACCGAGCTTCCCGCGTTTAATACCCCTAGGGTAAAGGTACAACTGGTATCACCCGTGCCCGTGCCGCAGTCAATCGAATTCGCCGTCGCTCCTCTATACAGGTATCCGTCGATGACTTTTGTATTCTGCGCTCCAAACCCATAGGCATAGTTTGCGAACCAGTTGCCAAAAGTCGGATTCGCTGGGTTGGTTGTGATTCCAATGGCGCCACCATCATTGAAGAAGTAAGCTCCATTGACGCCAATCGCTGTCACAGCATTAAAGATATTCGCCTGTACAGAGCCAACCGGATTGATCTGTGGACTGGTATTCTCATGGTAATTACTGCCAAATGTCCACGTGAGTGTATTAGGATCGTAATTCAGTGCTTGGCTGCCATTCGGCATCATCAGAACATTGAAATTACTATTAGTGTTATTGCAACCAATGGGATTGGCCTTACAGCCGACAACCTTCAGAACCGCCTGATCTGGGGCTTGCGCGGTGACAAATGACGCCTGCCACTCTCCTCCAAGGTAGTAACCTGCTCCAGGGGCAGTGTGTGTTCCACCATATCCCAAATACCTATTCTGATCCGTTCCGTTGGTGATCTGAAATCCATTAAACGGAAAACCACCCAGCAAACCACCATAGTTCATGCCATATATTTCCGTACCGTTATACATTCGTGGCAGGTACTGAAACACTCCACGGCCCGCATCGTGGCCGGTAAAAATCCACGGATAATGGGCCTGCATCACAGTATCGCCGCTGTTAAAGGCAATCGGTAACGGCATGGTCGTCATGGTGCCGTCAACCCGATTCGTGGAGGTGTTGAGAACGCTGTTCACGCGAACCGCTGGATACAGCTTGTAGTTGGTATTGCAGAAGGAGGCTGTTCCCGATGTCGGGGCTGTTCCCGTTGGAGTGGACGGTAGGTAGTAAGAAAACTCATTGCCATTGCCGTTTACGACCCCCCAGCGTGCTACATAATTTCCGTTATAAGTTGCGTTCGGAGTCGTGATGGTCAATGTCATTCCATTGATGGGTGACAGGTCCTCGGTTTGGAAAGGAATGGGCCATGCTGCCATGAGAACCGTGTGATTGTCGCTCTGAAGGATAGACAAGGTTATGGGAAGCGAGAAGCACTCACCACCATTTTCTGACGTGCTGACGTTGATATCGTTGTTGATACCAAGAACTGGTTGGGTATATCCCAGATTCACCCTCTGACTAATGTAGTAGAACGAGGTAGAATTTGGCGACCCCTCCACAGGAAACACCTGGCTGATTCCATTGTTATTACCATCTCCTGAGAACACATCCGCTTGCGACTCTACGCCGTAACCGCACAAGCCTCCGTGCGCGAAGAACACGCCGTTCAAATGAGGGAAGCGTAGATTCAGCAACGTGACTTGCTGAGTAGACGAGTTGTATGTGTAGTTGACGGTCTCGTATTCTTCCTGATCAGCAATGCAAGCCGTTCCGGACGTAGGCAAATAACACGCCGCACCGGAATTCGTGGACTGAAGAGTACTTGGAGTGCAGAACCCAGCCGGCAGTCCGGTCTGCGGAGCGGTGGCCGTATAGGACGACACCACACTCGTCACGACCGACGCTGCTGGATTGATCATGTTTGGTGCCGATGGGATGTAGCCTGTAGGTTGGCTTCCCGCTGTGCATCCTGCCGCCCCATTAGATCCGTTATCTGAACCTGCGTAGCAGAGTTGGACCATAGTAGAAACAGGAAAGCTAGCATCGCTGTCGATAGCCACGATAGGACTTATGGCACTCGTACCCGACGGGCCGGTAGTCTGTGCCCCTGCGTAGCCTGTAATCGAACTTCCCGTGATCACAACGGCTGGATTCGTGTCTAAGAGCTGCCGATCCTGCCCTTCTGTACCTTGTCCGGCAGTACCGTTTGTACTTACCACGGTCGAACCCACCGCAGCGGTAGACGTCATGGTGCCTTTATAAACGACTGGATCTTCGGTTACGCTGAAATCCCCGCCGTGGCACCCTTCGTCATTTCCACTATTCATACCCCCATCGCAAGTCAATAGGGTAGTCATGGCAATGCAGTCTCCCACGCCATGGCAGTTCACGATATTGTCAATCGCTTGCTGCTGACCCGAAGAGTAATTCGTGGTCGCCATCGACAGATTGCTGTAGTAGGTCTTGAAGAAGTATTGAGGCTGTCCTGCTCCGTAGTAATTGTCGAAGTTGTACCCACCGGCATAGTCGGTAGTCTGCAAATACTCAGAGCTGGCTTGGGTACCAGAATACGGAGGCCACTTCTGAAAATCCAGCGTGAAGTCGGAGGTAATCATCTGCCCAGCGGTTTGGTACGGTACCCTCGAAAATGGGTTTTCGTAATAGTCTGCCGTCACTCCGTTTCTAATATCGTGGACATGCGTATCCATTGGCCACGGCAGGTTGCTCATGTTGTTGCCGTAGTTATAGGCTCCGTAGCCCTGTGGATTTTCGCTGCTCTTATAGAGCGGATCCACGTTTACGGTGCAGCCGCTCAGCCCACTTGGGGAGTTGACGGAGCAATTCGTGCTGTTCATCACGTTGGAGATGCCGTTATTCAAACCTCCCGTCTGAAATTGGCTCGCGTAGTAACTCCCCTGAAATATGTTCACCGCAAGATTCGAGCCAGGCGGCTGCTGGACCGCTTGAGTCGCTTTCGGGGCCGACGAGATAACATTCGTGGCCTCTGCGGCGATAGGGGCAATCGCACTATCCACATAATTTTTTGTTGCAGCTTGCATGGCGGCCACAGGATCAGCCTGTAACTGCAGCGCGCCTTTCAGCGTTCCGC
>JAJYBW010000411.1 GCA_021778815.1 Acidobacteriota bacterium
TCAAGATTCGCCGAGGTCGGCTCCGTAATCGGCTGCCCGTTCTTCCCTTTCGCTTTTGCCTGGGGTCCCGTAATCAATGTCGCGGCCATCGGGATGGCAGTAATCAGACCCAGCGTTTGATGGACCTTCAGCATGTGCGTGCGTTTATTCAGCAGCGCCTGTTGCTGGGCGCTTCCCTGGGTCTGAGTGGAAGAAAACCCGAGATCCGACAACGACGGAGCGTTCGCGTTGTTTGTCGGCGCATTCGGCTCCGGTGCAGCTGGCAACTGATTGGGCCGGGTCTGTTGCTGTTGTGATTCGGCAATCAGAACAAAGTCAGCTTGCGCACCCTCTCCAGCGGTCAGTGTTACGTTCGAGGTCTGCGCGTCCAGCCCTTCCGCGGAAACCGACACGGCATACACGCCTGGAATGAGATTGGGCTCGGCGTAAGCTCCAGCAGAACTGGTCTTCGCTTCTGCCGATTGGCCGGTGTCGACATCTTTGATCAAGACCGCGGCATCGTCTACAAATTTGCCGGAGGAATCTTTGACAATTCCCGACAGAGTGGCAACAACTTGCGCCCGCAGCGGATGTGGCGTCAGGAAGGAACACATTGCAATTCCTGCGACTGAGGCGATCTTCGCCGCGATCCGTTTCATTGACTCTCCTAGGTTTTCAATCGAGTACCAGATGTTTTAGAGGAGTGAAGCGGCGAACGTCGTTCCTTGATTAGTCTTAATCCGGTAAGAGCTGCTGTCAAGCTGTCTTCCCCGGGCAGATGTGAAATTGTTGGGAATGTGAGAGGCTGAAATTCATGAAGGGCCTTGTCCTATCTATCGGGCTTGCGATCGGACTTATAAGTTCTGCGGTGCCACTGCACGCTGCTCCATCGCCGTCGGCGTTGCAGGTGGGCTCTGCTTTTCCCGCATTCCCCGGCCGGACGATCACGGATCACTCTCTCACGCTACCAGCATCTCCCACGGAGAAGCCGACGGTACTGGTGTTTTCGTTCAGCCGTACGGCAGGTAAGGATGCGCGCCTGTGGAATGAACATCTGGCGAAGGATTTTTCTGGCACCGTATCGGCCTATGGGGTGATCCAGCTTGAATCTGCGCCGAAACTCCTTCGCCGTTTGGCGATCTCTGGAATCAAAAGTAGTATGCCCGTGTCGGTCCAAAATCGAACCATCGTGTTGTATCGCGATGACCAGCTGTGGAAGCAGCGGCTCGGAGTGAAAGATGAGAGCCGAGCGTATGCTGTACTGCTCGATCGGTCCGGCACCATTTGCTGGATGAATGCTGGTGCCTTTTCCGATGGCACATACTTCTCACTTAGAGCGAAACTTAGCACACTGCTCCGGCAGCATCCGTAATTCAACCCTGATTTGCAGCATAGGAACTCCGCATCTCGCACGCGTGGATCAAGCGCGATGCTATTGTCCGACAGGAATTTCCATTGATGCTCCCAGGGTACGCGTTCGCGCATCCGCAATCGGATTGACGGAGCCAATAATTCTGCTGGCGAGAGTCTTCTTCGCTCCTGGCCGATACAGCGAGCGATGATTCAGAACATAGCTGCCGGTAAGAAATCCGACAGCCTGTCCCACAAGAATGTCGGATGGGAAATGTTGATTCGCGAATATGCGCGACATGCTGATTGTCTCGGCAAATCCATAGGCCGGGGCCATGACATACCAGTGGGGGTACTCGCCGGCAATCACGCGAGCCATGGCCATGCTGGCGGTCGCATGATCGGATGGAAATGACGAGTCCCATTCCCAATGTTGCGTGCCAAACGGCCAAAAATCGCCGTGGCCATTTCCTTGCCGCGGACGCTGGCGATTGGTCACTAGCTTGGTCACCAGAGTCACGGTTCCGGAGTCGATGATCGCCTCATCCGCTAGCCGTCCAGTTTCCGCCAGCTTGGGATTCTTTTTGGCAAGGCCGACGAAGTAAATTCCTGCGCCTTCCGCACCGGTGGCCCAGAATGACCCGAAATTTGCGATTTTATTTGCAGTTTTGGTGCGGCTTGCGTCCACACCCACGGCTTCCGACGCATCTGCGTCATAGGCGATCGCCAGGCCAGTTGCAGCCCCAAGCGGCGCCAGCCAATATCCATCCTTCGGCTGGAGACGCAACGGGCTGGTGAAAATCCCCCTCTCATCTTCTCCAAGGTCGCGGATACAGCGGCCGAGTTGGGTGATGCCGCAGATTGGCTGCGTCTCCTGCGCAGATGTGTTCGCTGTGGATGTGTTCGGGGTTGACAACGTATCGTTTGCCAATACGTCCGCATCGGTTGAACCGTCCAGCACTGTTCGGGTCGAAGTGAACTCTCTGGGAATTACATTCGCGACTTGTTCTTGCGGGAGGTTTGGTTGCGGATTGGCAGGCAACGGGGGTGCCTGTGCATGGACGCACACGACGCTGATACCAATGAAAAGCCAGCTAAATAGGGGGGAGAAAGAACGCATGATAAGAATTAATGCCTCTCAGAAGGATTTGGTTGTGGCGGCGTCGCAGAAATCGGATTGCGACTTGGATTCATGGTCACCTCAATCCGCGTATTTTTAACAAATGCAACATTCTGACCGCGGACAAGCCATCGCTCGCCCACGGAAAGCGCAGCCGCGTAGAACCCAATGCCGGCTGCCAGATATCTAGAGCCCGAAACAATACCCACGACCCTTCCAACGATTCCAAAACCATTAGAAGACACAGCGGCGTTGGCCGTCATATTTCCATCGCTGTCGAGCGCGCGGCTGGCGAGAAATGTGAGAACCAGGGGAACAATGACGCGATTTTGCGGTTGCGGTTCCACTCCACCCTCAGAATCAATCTTAAGTTTCTCAGATTTGCTGGAGTCCGCGCCAGCCAGGGTGCCTTGTACCGGGTTCGAAGCCGCGCCGGGCAATCGCAATTCCTTGAAATCGAAGCGCAACTTCCCTGCCCTTCCGAAAGATCGGGCGGGCTTCGATTGCGTAATCGTGCCTACCAACACCGACCCCTCCGGTATTTCGATGCTGTGGTCTGGCTTGAAGATGGGCGCCGCAACCGCGGCTTG
>JAJYBW010000412.1 GCA_021778815.1 Acidobacteriota bacterium
GGTCTGCTGCATAGCCTGCTGCGAAACCACGCGAACCGTGTCGGCGGATTCACTCAACGCCAGCGCGGTGCGGTCGGCCGTAACCACGACCCGCTCAGAGTTTGTCGCCAGGGCCAGGGTGAGGGTGCGCGGTTGACTGGGGAGGAGTCGTTCCGTCATCGGAGCGTACCCAGGGATCTTGAGAACCAGCGTGCCAGGACCTGATAATTTTGTTGAAACCTGGAAGTCTCCGCGTTCTCCGGTGACGAGCAGCAATGTATGGTTTGCAATTTCCAGTTGGATGGTTGCGCCGACGATTGGCTGGGCGGTGGGGCCGACGATCGTTCCCGAATATAAGGATGCGGCTGGCTGGGCAGACGCGGTCAGGCATCCGACCCCGAGCAACATCGCAAACAATAGCAATCTCGCTTTTAGCACGGCATCCTTTTTGGCCTGGAATCTTTCGTGGTCTCGTTCGATTGTGACTGGACAAAACAGGCCGCCACGAAGGTTCGGGGCGGCGCGGCGTGAAACCTATACATAATGGTACAGAGGCATCGTCACGTTTCTGGATGCCAGGGACGATTTCTTCAAAGCGTGCCGAGTGAAATCACGACCGCTCTCCTCCCATTCTAAAATGGGATGGCGGCGAAATCATGGCGTTTGACTTTGGCATGGTTCAAAAAGATATTCGCAAGTTACGTCGTTTGCTACAGCGGGCTCCGAAACATGCGACACCGAGACGAGTCCATTCTCTGCGAACGACTATACGCAGATTTGAAGCCGCCATGGTGGCGCTGGCTCTCGATTCCAATGCCAATGAACGACGCCTGCTGCGCAAATTGGCGAGGTTGCGGAAGCGCGCCGGCAAGGTTCGAGACCTGGACGTGCTGGTCGGATATGTGGCCGGACTGAAGATGAGCGGCGAGCAAGACTGCCGGGTCCAGTTGCTGGAATACCTGGGCTCAGAACACGACCGCCGAAGTCAGCAATTACGTTCGGTTGCCGTCAAGCATGGCGAATCGCTATGTGGGGGGCTGAAACGCACTTCTGTCCATTTGGAAGCGCTGGCGAAAGACAGCGCCGTCGGCAAATCCGCTCCTGGACACGCAATGCTGTCGGAGTTGCGACTTCAGCGAGAATTGGCAGCGCCCTTTCGTCTGACATCGAAGAATCTGCATCGCTATCGCCTGAAGGTAAAAGAACTGCGCTACATGCTGGAGATGGAACATGACCCCACCGATCGAGAGATGATTGAAACGCTGGGCCGGGTGAAGGACGCGATCGGGGAATGGCATGATTGGGAACAGCTGCTGAAAATCGCACGCGAAAACCTGCAACCCGCGACCCAATGCAAGCTGATTCCCTTGCTGCAGAAAACGACACAGCAAAAACTCAAGCGTGCGATCGCCGTGGTAAACGCTGGCAGGAAGCAGATTCGCCCGTCGCCGGCCGAATCGGACGACAAAGGCTGAAATGGAACTCGATTTCCAAGACACTTCCCTCAGTCATGATTTTCGCGGAATCATGACACTTCCCTGATATTTTCATTGCAGGATGCCTGCGCCCGCTGATCGGACCTACAAACATCTGGATACGCTGACGCTGATTTTCGTCGTCGTTCTGTTGATTTCCAACCTGGTGGCCCAGAAGATCTGCAGAATCGGACCGCTGACGCTGAGCGGCGCCGAACTTTTATTTCCAATCACCTACATCTTTGGCGATATTTTTACTGAGGTGTATGGATATGCCGCGTCGCGTCGGGCCATCTGGATTGGTTTTTTTGCGTCGGCCTTGTTGTCCATTATGGGAGCGATTGTCGTCGCTCTTCCTCCCGCCCCTGGGTGGCATAATCAGGCGGCCTTCGCCACGGTCTTCGGGTTCATTCCGCGGCTGGTCATCGCGAGCCTGATCGCATATTGGGCGGGCGAATTTACCAACTCCTTTACCCTGGCCAAGATGAAAGTGCTGACGAGAGGGCGCTGGTTGTGGACGCGAACCGTCGGCTCCACAATTACTGGGCAGGCGGTCGATACAGCGACGGTGGTGTTGATCGCATTCTGGGGAAGAGCTGCGGATCGAACATTGCTGGCACTGATCTTTTCCGCGTACATAACCAAGGTAATCTATGAGATTGTTGCCACTCCGCTGACCTACGCCGTGGTCGGTTGGCTGAAGAAGTCTGAGGGTTCAGACGCCTTCGATGTGCATTCCAGCTTCAATCCCTTTCGCTGGGGCTCGCGTCCATGATCGGCGCATGAGAAGATTGAATTCAAATGATTGCATCCGCAACGCTTTCTCCTGCATCTTTCACTCCGACTCAGTAGTGTGGCAGCTTTTTGTTTGCCGCTGTGTTTTCGTAGAACTGATGGATTTGGCGGAACGTATACCTGAAGGAAGAACACTGTAATGTATTGGTCTTGTGGTCGCGAAGCAGCAGACCGGAATAATCTGACGATTTGAGATACGAAGAAAAACTTGTGGAGTAGGTGACGCCAGGTGGACGCCGAATTGAAGCCAAATAAAGTGAACGTGTTTGTGACAGCCGCAGTTGCAACGGCAAGTATTATGGCCTGTGTTGTGGGTTGCAGTTCCAGCGCGGAAAAAAAAGCTCCGCAGGGCCCGATGGCTATGCCGGTTAAGGTTGAATCTGTGTCGGTGCAGCCTGTGCCCGTCAGCGATAACTATGTCGCGACCATCAAATCTCGCCGGTCTGCGACCATCATGCCGCAGGTGAGCGGAAATTTAACGCAGATCTTTGTGCACTCCGGCGACCGCGCACAGAACGGCCAGCGCTTGATGGAGATTGATCCTCGCCAGCAGCAAGCTGTTGTCGCCCAACAGGAGGCGACCGAGCAGCAGGCGCTGGCTATCTACCAGTACAACCAGAAAGATATTATTCGTCAGCGGTCGTTGTTTTCTTCCGGCATCACCAGCAAACAGTCATTTCAGCAGGCGGAGCAGACCTTCAACACCTCGAAAGCCACGTATGAGTCCGACGTGGCTGCCCGCAAGTCCGCGCAGCAGCAGCTCGCCTATTACCACATTGTTGCGCCATT
>JAJYBW010000413.1 GCA_021778815.1 Acidobacteriota bacterium
TTCCCAGACAAGTTCCTCGTCTATCGCTTCGGATACCGGCCACACTGCGTCAATACAGACAGTTTCCAACGGTGATTATGTTTCGCGCGTGATGAAGCGCGACCCGTGGGACCGCGGAGTTTTCATTGACGGCGGCTTCGGGACATCGGGAGAAACCAGCGACCATTTTCTGAATGCAGGCGTACGGATCGGAAAAGTGCTGACCCCTGCAGTCGGCCCAGGGATTCTTCGCGGGCAATTCGAGTATGCGATTGAATTGATTCCATATTGGCAGGCGTTCACGCCGAAAGAGACTTACACCCTGACCACCGTCGATCCTCCGCGCCAGGTAACGACAGGGGGGACCTACACCGGGCTCAGCATGACGCCTGTAATCTTTCGCTGGAACCTGGTTCGATGGAAGCGCGTGATGCCATGGCTGCAAGGCGGCGGCGGCTTGATCTGGACCAATCACAAATTTCCGCCGAACGGTTCCCGAGGCACCAGCGTGTGGAACTTTGAGCCTCAGATTGGTGTTGGCATGCATTATTTTGTAAAGCCGAACCGGGCCATTACGTTTGGCGCGAATGCGGTTCACATTTCTAATGCCAGCCTGGGAGATGCGAATCCGGGCGTCAATGCAACGGTCCAATTCCAAATTGGCTACACGTGGTGGAAGTGAGAAACGCGTCTCGATGAATACCAAGGAATCCATAATCGAGTGTGTTCCGAATTTCTCAGAAGGAACCAATGTCGCCGCTGTGCGCGAGATTGTACATGCCATGCAGGTGGATGGCGTTTCCTTGCTGGACTACTCGCTTGACCCGGACCACAATCGTTCGGTCGTCACGCTCGCGGGGGCTCCGGGGCCGGTGATGGAAGCGGTTTTGCGAGGAGTGGGCAAATCGACCGAGTTAATTGATATGACGGCGCAGCACGGCGTCCATCCCCGCATTGGAGCGGCCGACGTGGTTCCGCTGGTGCCGATCCGCAATATTTCTTTACCGGAATGTGCTGCGCTGGCCCATCAACTGGGGCAGGAAATCTGGAAGCGCCATCATGTTCCGGTGTACTTTTACGAAGCGGCTGCGCTGCGCCCGGATCGGCGATTGCTGGAGAACATTCGCAACGGGCAGTTTGAAGGGCTACGAAAAAAGGTCCAGCAGGATGCGGCCAGCCGGCCGGATGTCGGCGGACCTTCACTCCATCCAACGGCTGGTGCGGTTGCGGTGGGTGCGCGACAGCTATTAATTGCCTGCAACGTCTTCCTGAGCACCGGAAATGTCGGCATCGCGCGTTCCATTGCCCGGGACATTCGCGCAGCCAGCGGTGGACTTGCTGGATTGAAGGCGATGGGCGTGCTGGTCAGCGGCAAGGCCCAGGTGTCCATGAACATTACCGATTTTCACGCCACGCCGGTGAGCAAGGTGTACCAAGCCGTGAAAGATGCTGCGTCTCAGTTAGGCGCGCAACCGGATCGGGTGGAACTGATTGGACTGGTACCGGAGGCTGCCGTCGAGCCGGGAAGCGAATGGATGGAGCTGGCGACCAACTTCTCGGTCGCACGGACGCTGGAGAGTAGACTGGATACACCAATGATTTGGCCATAATTGGCTGGAATACAGGCACCTGGAGTAACTTCCGGGGCTAATGCGCGTCGAAAATGACAGCGCTGCGATATTGACGGGCGGCGATGAGGCTGCACCGAAATTCTTGAGGAGATGTACATGAATCGTTGGACAAAAATTTTGAGTTACAGTGTTGCGGCCATCGCTATGGCGACACTGACGCTGTCGGCCTCGGCGTCGCAGCTGGCGACCGAGTCCCAGGCTGCGATCCCCAAGGACGTGCAGCAGTTGATTGTGGTCGATTATCAGGCGATGGAGAACTCCGATATTGCCATGAAGTTGCGGGCCAAGGTGCTGCCGCCAGAGCTGAAACGGTTGCAGGATGCTTTGCAGCAGTCGGGCATGAATGTGGACCAGAGCGTTGTCCAGTTGGCATTCGCTTCGTACCGCGTGCCGGGAGATGTATCGTCACGGATTGTGGGCATCGCGTCGGGCCAGTTTCCGGTGCAGAAGTTCAATGAGAATTTCAAGAAGCATCACGTCAAAGGCGTCCAGGTTCGGAACGAGATGATCTACCCCATGGGCAACACGGGTCTGAGTGTCGTGTTTCTAGATCAGACCACGATGATCTTCGGCTCTCTGGAAGCCATCAAGGATTCTCTGGACGCACGGGACGGGATTAAGCCAAGTTTCCTGACGAATACGGCCATGCTGAATTTAATGCCTGCGCTGCAGGATGAAGCGGTGTGGAGCATTCTCGATCAAAAAGGCACCCAGGAAATGATGAAGTCGGTGCTGGGGCAGGCGGCGCAGGTGGCTGATTTTAGCACCGTAAAAAACAGCCTGGTCGGTTCGCGGTACACCATGGACTTTAACCAGGGCGTTAAGTTTTCTCTGGACGTAGTCACGCCCGATACGGTAACAGCGGCAACTATGTCGTCATTGATGGGTGCTGCCGCGATGATGGAGAAGATGAACGCTACCCCGACCGAGCAGCAAGCGATTGCGGCGACGAATATCTCATCCGGCGGAAATGTGCTGCAGGTGCGTTTCGCCACGTCAGATGATCAGTTCGCCTCGCTGCTGAACTCACAATTATTTCAATCCGTGATCCACTAGAGTTCTGGAAACGGCGGCAAAGCAAGGATAGGTTGTCGCCGTTCTCGGGATGCTCTTGCGATGGGCCGTCTATTCCTCGAAGTCGCCCCTCTGCATGGTCAGATACCGCGTATAGACGAGTTCGCCGATCTGGTGCGCTTCTGCTTCCTCTTCATTGGGAGCCGATGTAGGCGCAATCGATATTGTTGTCGGTAACGCAGCTGCGCAGCCACTGAATCTTTGACCGCAAATTCCGCAAGCCCGAGCATGACTTTTCTGCCACACCTTGAAACTGCTCCGGCGACATCGATCCCACCCTGCCATTTCCGGGGGAGTGCGTTACTTCAGGGTTTTCAGTAGGCAATTTCCCATCTGAATTCGACCGCG
>JAJYBW010000414.1 GCA_021778815.1 Acidobacteriota bacterium
CAGCCGGGCCAGGGTGTATGCAGCGCCGGCAGCCAGGCCGCCAATCAATACTGTTTGTAGTGCGGACTTCATGGTGCCGCCACCGGTCAAACGTCCTTTGACGGCGCCAAAAAAGAATAGCGCAATCAAGGTGATGACCACGGAAGCGCGTAATGCGGAGGAGGCATGCAGCAGGAGCATGTAGGGAAGTAAGGGAATAAATCCGCCAGCAATATAGGAGAACGCAATGACGGCGGCACTTTGGCGGGCTCTGTGGCTTGCTGGTTTTTCCAGGCCAAGTTCAAAGCGCATCATAAAATCGACCCAAGCTTTTGGATTGCGCTTCAACGCGGTCAGCACGGAATCGCTTTCGGCGCGCTCGACGCCATATTCTTCGAAAATCTGGTAAATCTCTTCTTCCTCGTCGCGGGTGCGCTCAACGATCTCGCGTTCTTCGCGGCGATACTCGCTGGCGTAATGCTCCACGTCGCTGCGGGCTGCAAGATATCCACCCAACCCCATGGCAATGGATCCGGCTGCGATTTCTGCCAGACCGGCAAGCACAACGATGTGCGAAGACCCGACTGCACCGGAGAGACCGGCCGCCAGGGCAAATGGAACGGTTAGACCATCGGACATGCCGATGACGACGTCGCGCACCAGCTCCGTGGATTCGAAATGGTCTTCAACGTGGTCAGAACTTGCTACATAATGCATTCGGCGCAGTTTACCTCATCCGGATGAAGATTCGTTGCAGGTGCGATGCAGCCGGCTGAATCTATTTGGATGGAAGATTCAGCGATTTCGGTTCATTTTCGGCAACGTTGAGAGTCTGAGAGCTGTTTTTCAGGAAGCCGTAGGGGCAATGACGGCAGGCTGATTGGCAGCAAAAGCCACGTTTTCGGTGGTAGGCCTCGGTGAACACCAGGTACGGGCCATCGAAATAGTAGTCCTCGTCGTCGGTTTCGGGCGGATCGGATGGCTCCGGCATATTTGGATTGTAAAGGTTGGGTGGCGAGCGAGTGGGGGGGAATGGTGTTGGGTCGACTCAATCTTCGCGATGGGTTTATGTAGCCGGGCCAAGGGAGCCGGGGTTGGCGATGGCGCGGCGAGTGCGAAAGCGGCTAATCAACTGATTCGGCAGGCTGGAGCGGGTGAGCAGAAGGACTCCCCAGGCGGAGAGCAGCCACGCGGTGGTGCCGCAGGCGAGTTGCAGCAGATCGCGAGGAAAGGAGCCTGATTGCGGCAACAGACGCACCACGGCAACTAATACTCCGAAAGAGATGATGGCCGCCGCCAGAGATTTGGCTAGCTCGGCGTACTCCAACCCACGCAGGGGGACGAGGCCGTTGCGGTGCAAGAGAAATGCCAGTGCCAGGGTTTGAACCAGGATGCCGCAGTCGGAGGCGATGGCGAGGCCCATGACTCCCATGTGATGGAAGAGGAACCAATAGATGGGGATGGATGCCGCTGTGATGACCGTACTGGCGGCCATGGGGGTGAAGGTATCTCCGGCGGCGTAGAAGGCGCGGGCGTAGATGGCCTGCGCCGACCAGAAGCAGAGCGATCCGGCAAACAGTGTGAAGTAGAGAGCGATGGAGCCAACATCGCGATGATGCAGGGAGCCGCCGCGCAGGACAAGATCGACGGCGGGGTAGGCCATGCCGATCATCCAGCCGGACAGCAGAAAGGCGAAGGCGTAAATGCGGGTGACGATGCGGCTGACGGAAGAGGCGAACTCGCGATGACGTCCCTGGCCGATCAGGGCGGCAAAAAACGGCATGGATGCGGCACCGGCTGCCTGGCCGAGGATGGCCATGGGGGTGGTGAAGAGAGTTTTTGCGTACATCAATTTGGAAACGTCGCCTTGTCCGCTGGACGCAAAGTGGTTGAGAATCCAGGTGTCCGCCGATACCAAAGAAACGCCGATCATCAGAGGAACGGACAGGCGCACCCATTCTCGTAGACCGGGGTGCGACCAGTTGAGCGAGAAACGAAGATGCAGCCCAACGCGGCGAGCTGCATAGTAGTTCAACAGAAAGGGCCCGCAGATTGCGCCGATTAAAGCGCCGACAGCGAGCGACGAAACTCCAATATATTTGTGCAGAAGAATGCCGCCCAAAATGATGCCGAGGCTGTAGATGAGCGGCGAAATTGCCTGCCAGGCAAACTGCTTGCGGACCAGTAGGACGGCGCTAAGGACGCCACCGGCGAAGAAGCATAGCTGGCCGGGGAGTACTATCCGCGTCAAATGGGTGCACAGCGCGGCGGTCGCGGCGTCGAATTTAAAAAAAACTCGGGTATACAGCGGCGCGAAAATTTCGCCGAGGACGATAGCGCTTCCAAGCACCAGCAGCATCACGCTGAGAATCACCGACATCGTTTCCTCGCCTTCGTGCTCGCGACCCTGCTCGCGGTAGCGGCTGAGGATGGTGATGAAGGTGATGGAAGCGGTGCCGCCTGCCAGCAGGTAGGTGAGCATGTCCGGCAACTGAAACGCGGCGGTGTAGGCGTCGGTGAGCGAACCTGCGCCGAACAGGAACGCGATGACCTTGATGCGCACCAATCCGATGACGCGCGATAACAGGGTGGAAACCATGAGCAGCAGCATGGCGGAGAAGGTTGTGTGCTCATGGGAGAGCCGCAGCCACGCGGGGCGGCGGAGGGTTCGTTTGGAGCGGGAATCCGCAGCAGGCCTGGCGGGTTTGGATGTCAGGTGCGTGTCGTCTGTCATGGGTTGCGCAGGTTTGATTCTATCGTTGCGCGCAGGCTGGAAGATGGGCCAAATGTGGGGTATCTGTCGCGACACAGGCGCCGAGCAAGTCTGCTGCTCGGTGGGCGGACGAAAAGAAAAACTGTGCGTTGTTGGGTGAGGGTGTCGCTGCAGGTCCGGGCTGCGGCGCGTGGCGGCACGATTGCCGAGGGAGGGGCAATCTTGCCCGCGATTCTGACGCCACGCCGATTGAAAGTGTCAGCCGCGGCAGGGGATGTGGCGGACAAACTGGCAGCACGATGAAGCAAAATCGAATTATTCATTG
>JAJYBW010000415.1 GCA_021778815.1 Acidobacteriota bacterium
GAATTTCTTTCGCCACCTTGGGAGCGGCCAGCGCCAGACCGATGAGGAGAATCGCAAACAGGAAGAGTAGTCCCAGCAGCAAATATCCTTGCTCGCCCGTGTGGGCCGCCGAGGGTCGATCGGCATGCTTTTGCGGATGGATCAAAACTATCTCCTTCTATAAAAATACGCTGCAGCGTACGAAAAGTCGCGTCGCGGGGCGCACAGACCGGATGCGGCCAGTCGCAGAGCCGCAGTCAGGCCGGCGATTCCAGCGCCCAACACGATGACGTCATGGCTTGATTCCGGCATGGCTAGTAGGATGCGGCGGAATTAGTTGCCGGCGTTCCAGTCCCTGGAGTGAAAGCGAATGCCAATGCTCGCCATGCGCGGCGTGCCCAGCGTCAGGATCGGAGTGCGGCCGACCTGGATCTCGCGATTGAAGATGTTGCTGATGGCGCCGTAGACTTCTGTGCGCGCTCCGAAGGTATGGGCTGCGTAGGCGTCCAGTTGAAAATAGCCGTGCAGCAGAAACGCATTTTTATCGTCGTCGTATTGACGGCCGCTTTCTGTCCCCAGCAACTCAATGAGGCCGAGCTTCCGCCGGGTGGCGCTGACCTGCGCTGTAGCCATGTTGTGGGCGACTTGAGGAATCCATCTGCCGATGAGGCTGGGATCCTGAACGAACTGCGTCACGGTCGCGTTCGCATATTGATATCCACCGGTGATGGAAAGCCAGGAGAGGGGTTGCGATTCGTAGTCGAGCGAGAGACCACGGCTGCGAATCTGCCCGAGATTTTCGCGCTGTTCCAAAATCTGCGTGGGAGTGACGCTGAGGGTGAGGGCCGTCACCGGACGATTCACTTCTGTCCAGAAATAACTGGCGCGAACGACGGTATTTCGTGCAGGCAAGGAAAGCTGCAGACCTGTCTCCCACCCGGTTGCGCGTTCGGAAAGCAGATTCGGATTCGGCAATGTGACTGCCTGGCCGACCTGGCCTCGCCGGTACAGCTCATTCATGGTGGGCGAGCGAAACGCGCGATAGACGGAGCCGGTCAGCGAGACATATTCATCCATTCTCCGCACGATGCCGAGTCGCGGATTTGCCAGTGCCTCACTACGGTTGGGAATGTTTGTGGTGGTGATGGGCCCGTTGCCTGTTTGCGAAAATTGCACCGTATCCAGATTGAGAAAGTCGTCTCCTCGGACCGAGGCGGCGACGGTCCAATTTTTCGTCTGCACCAGGCCTTCGACGTATTCGCCGATGTCGCGCTGTCGCGCCGAGGTATTCGCCAATCCATTAGGCAATTTATTCTTGATCGGGGTTTCATCATCCGAGGCGCGAACATCATCTCCATCGACGCCGGCAATGACCATCAGCCAGGGGCGAAGAGATTTGGTCCATTGCACCGATCCGCCGAATTGCTGCACGGCGACCTGCTGCCGGCGAGTGAGAAATTCACTTTGCTGGCCTGCGGATGTTGCCGAGAAAGTCTGGTGGTAATGTTCCTGGCTACCGAATAATTGCCCAGAAAACACGCCGGCATTTTCCGTGGTCCAATCGGTGCCCCCGGTATATCTCCAAAGACGGTTGCGGTTCTTTTGCAAAGGAGTGCCGTTGCCGCGCGCCTCATTGAGGAAATTGGCGCGGAGATAGGCGTCGCCGCGTTGCGCGAAGGTGCGGTGGCCGTCCAGTTCACCATTTTGATAGTGGACATTCGCCGCGGTATCGACCGGGCCGCGGACATCGGGAGCGACTTCAATGTAGCCATCGGTGCGCAGCCAGTCTGCCGCCGCCAGGGCCGACCACGGCCCGCGCGCGGTTGTGCCCAGCGCGGCAGCGTGCGGCGTATTCTCCTGGCCGTAGCCTGCATCGATGGCATAGGCCGTGGGTCCCGGCTGACGCTCGATCATATTAATGACACCGCCGATGGCGCTGCTGCCATATAGATCGGAAGCGCCGCCGCGCGCCACTTCGACATCTTGAATCGTGAGAGACGGAAGCTGATCCCAGTACACCCAGCCGCCGAAGGGATCATTGAGAGGAACGTGACCGGCGAGCACTAGGGTGCGGCTGGCTGCGGTGGAACCCAGTCCGCGCAAGGAGACGCCCTGAGATGTAGGATTCGCCACCAAGGTGCTGGAGCGCCGAAAAAACTGCAATCCTGTCACCTGGCGCAGTTGATCTCCGACGGTAAGATTGCCGCTCTGCTGCATGGCCTGCTGCGAAACCACGCGAACCGTGTCGGCGGATTCACTCAACGCCAGCGCGGTGCGGTCGGCCGTAACCACGACCCGCTCAGAGTTTGTCGCCAGGGCCAGGGTGAGGGTGCGCGGTTGACTGGGGAGGAGTCGTTCCGTCATCGGAGCGTACCCAGGGATCTTGAGAACCAGCGTGGCAGGACCTGATAATTTTGTTGAAACCTGGAAGTCTCCGCGTTCGCCGGTGACCAGCAGCAAGGTATGGTTTGCAATTTCCAGTTGGATGGTTGCGCCGACGATTGGCTGGGCGGTGGGGCCGACGATCGTTCCCGAATATAAGGATGCGGCTGGCTGGGCAGACGCGGCCAGGCATCCTGCTCCTAGCAACATCGCAAACAATAGCAATCTCGCTTTTAGCACGGCATCCTTTTTGGCCTGGAATCTTTCGTGGTGTCGTTTGATTGTGACTGGACCAAACGGGCCGCGACGAAAGCCTGCGGCGGCGCGTCGTGAAATCTACACATAATGGTACAGAGGCATCGCTACGTTTCTGGATGCCAGGACGATTTCTTCAGAGCCTGCCGAGTGAAATCACGACCGCTCTCCTCCCATTCTAAAATGGGATGGCGGCGAAATCATGGCGTTTGACTTTGGTATGGTTCAAAGAGATATTCGCAAGTTACGTCGTTTTCTACAGCGGGCTCCGAAACATGCGACACCGAGACGAGTCCATTCTCTGCGGACGACTATCCGCAGATTTGAAGCCGCCATGGTGGCGCTGGCTCTCGATTCCAATGCCAATGAACGACGCCTGCTGCGCAAATTGGC
>JAJYBW010000034.1 GCA_021778815.1 Acidobacteriota bacterium
CTGCTTCGGCAACAGGAGAGTCAACGGGCCGGGCCAGAATCGATTCATGAGCGCATCGATTTTTTGCTGCGCGTTTCCGGGCACGCGAAGCGCAACCTTCGCCAACATATCGCGATCGGCGATGTGGACGATCATGGGATCCCAGGCAGGACGCTGCTTGGCGAGAAAGATTTTCTCCACCGCGGCTGGATCGAGCGCGTTTGCGCCCAGGCCATAAACCGTCTCTGTAGGAAACGCCACCGTGCCGCCGGAACGAATCACTCCCGCAGCCTGGGCAAGAGCGGATCGCGCCGCTACGGACGAGATAGACTCGGCAGAAATCGCCAGCCGAACTGTATTTTTGGCGGTCATCGGTTCGCGAACAGCGCCTGCACAACGCAAGCCATTCGTCCTTCATCCTAACTTGTCTATCCGGATTATTCTGCGTTCTGCAGACTGCTGGCATCTGCGAAACTATGGACATGACCGGAGAAACAGCGACAGACAAGATGGAAACAGAAATTAAAGTTAGGCTGACGGATCGCGCCGGCTTCACCATGAAGCTGCCCGCACTGGGATTTCATTTGCTGACTGCGGAGACCATGGAGCGCAATGTGCTTTTCGACAAACCCGACGGCGAGTTGCGGCAGCACGGGGAATTGCTGCGCATCCGTCAGTATGGCGACCGCTGGATTCTGACCTACAAAGCGCCGGTGGAAAGCTCTGCGAACAGCGCCCATAAAGTGCGCGCGGAAACGGAAACCGAGATCGAGGATGGTCGTCCGCTGGCGGCGATTTTTGAGCGGCTGGGGTTTAGCCCCATTTTTGTGTACGAGAAACTGCGGACAGAATGGGCGGATAACGAGGGCCACGTCGTGGTGGATGTAACTCCCATTGGAGATTTCGCCGAGCTGGAAGGCAGCTCGGAGTGGATCGATCGAATCGCGGTGAAGCTTGGCATCTCGCCGGCAAACTACATGAAGGCCAGCTATGGCCAGCTGTTTCAGGACTGGAAGCTTGCGACCGGCCATGCGGCGGCGAATATGACGTTCGCCGAGATTGGGCATGAGACAGCCAGTCCTGCGGCGAGATAGAGCGGGTGCAGGATTTCCTCAGATTTTTGTGACGCGCGCAAGCGAGTTTGGTTTAAGGTCTCATGTGGAACAGATGTTGCGCCGATACTGTTGGGAGAGATTCCGACTGAGACGAACACCTCGAAAGGAACTGGATGCAATCTGGGCAGAAAACACCGTTGAAGATGGCAGAGAAAGCAAACCGAGGCAAGGCAAAAAGCAAAACTCACAAACATCCCATCTCTGAAAAAAGAGGTGCACCTCGCAAGAAAGTGGAAGCCGTCGCAAAATCCGGCAGATCGAAATCCACTTCTCCCGGTTCCGCGCTCAACGGAAATAAGGGTGGAAAGGTCGCGCTGGTTTCTTCCAAGCTGGCATATCAAGGACCTCTCTTCGACGTATACACCGACTATGTGCGTGAGCCTGAAGGTGACACAGCCCGTCGCGATGTCATTCGGCACTCGGGTTCGGTCGTTATTCTCGCGGTCGACGATACACGCAATCCGGCCGATCCGCTGATCGTGGTCGAGCGCCAATATCGCCACGCCGCCGGACAGTATATGTGGGAGATTCCGGCAGGACGCAAGGAGCCGGAGGAAGCGGTGCTGCCTGGCGCGAAGCGCGAACTGCTGGAAGAGACCGGATACATGGCCAAACGCTGGAGCAAGATCGCGCGATTCTATGTGAGTCCAGGATTTCTCGGTGAATGGATGCAGGTGTACCTGGCGGAGGGCTTGAGCTGCGGAGAGTCGGCACCGGATGAGGATGAATATATTCAGCACCAGCAGATTCCGCTCTCGCAGGCGCTGGAGTGGGTCGACAGCGGAAAAATTATCGATGCAAAATCCATCATTGCGATCCTGATGTATGTGCGTCGTCGCGCCGCCGGAATTTCCTAGAAGAATTCCCAGATCGAGACGCTTGCAGCATCTGCCGGGCAGGGCACGCAGATTCTTTCCAAAGCAGCCGTCACAATTACACCAGGGAAGTCCTGGGGCGATCGGTGTTTCGCCATTTCTTCCGCCCGGCTTACATTTTTTTCATTCTCTGCCTAACAATTTCTCGGCTCTCACGTCTATACCGGCAGGATCCCTTGACGGTTTCCCATCTGCAGATTCGAGGTGCGTGTTCCGTGTCTCAGCACAAAGGCAAAGTGAAGTGGTTCAATAATGCAAAAGGGTTCGGATTCATTGGGCGCGACGATGGTCCCGATGTGTTCGTGCATTACACAGCAATTCAGACGGACGGGTACAAGAGCCTGAAGGAGGGCGATCCGGTCGAGTTTGACATTGTGCAGGGAGATAAAGGACCGCAAGCGGATCAGGTGATGCGCTTGCAAGACGCGGTCCCCGAGACGGTGCGAAGCTAAGGCCCATCCCTTCCGCTGGATTCTTAAATTGCAAGAGTTTTGCAATGAGTTAAGTTTGTGTGTGCGGCAGCGCCTGTCGTGTGAAACCCAATTCAGGCCACAGTCGTTGTGTGGCTGCATGCCATGTATCCTTCACCTAAATATTTTCCGGACCCGGCCTCTGCGCCGGGTTTTCATTTTTCACCGCCCAATGCGATGATGCCTTCGAGGGGTCGGAATTCTCGCCTCGTTGATCGCCATGGAAAATCGCCAGATTGCACAAATATTGTCGGAGACGGCGGACTTGCTGGAAGTGAGCGCCGCTGATTCATTTCGCATTCGTTCGTATCGACGCGCCGCGGAGGTGGTGGAGCAGAGCACTGTGTCTGTGGGTACGCTGGCAGCCGAGCCGAAGCGATTGCTGGAGATTCCGGGCATTGGCAAGGGAATGGCGGCGAATATTGTCGAGCTGGAACAGACAGGTACGCTGGGTCTGCACCAGGAATTGCTGGCCAAATACAAGCCATCGATGCTGGAGCTGTTGCGACTGCCCGGCATGGGGCCAAAGACGGTGGCGCTTTTTTGGGACGCCGCGCAAATTTCAAGTGTCGACGAGTTGGAAGCCGCGTGTAAAGAGGGCCGCCTGGACAACCTGCCGAGGTGTGGCCCCAAACAGGTTGCGAAGCTGCTGCAGGGCATCGCGGAATATCGCAAGAACATTGGGCGTTTCCATCTGGATGACACCGAGTTGGCGGCGGAAAAGCTGACGGAATATTTGCGCAATTGTCCCGGCATTGACCGCGTGACGCCGGCGGGATCGTTGCGGCGTGGGCGGGAAACGGTTGGGGATCTGGATTTTCTGATCACCGGGCCAGCTTGCGAAGAGGACAAAGTCGCGGCCGTGGTGGAATACGTTGCGGCTTATCCGCCCATCGCCGACATTCTTGGCAAAGGGCAGAACAAGGTGAGCTTTCGTCTGCGGCAAGGCTTGCAGGTGGATGTGCGCATGCTGCCGGAGAAGAGTTATGGCGCCGCGCTGCAATACTTTACCGGCTCCAAGCTGCACAACGTAGCGGTGCGTCAGCGGGCGTTGAAGATGGGCTACACGCTGAATGAATATGCGTTGGCGCGACTGGACGATGGCACGGCGCTACCCAGCCGCACGGAGGAGGAAATTTATGCCGCACTCGGCCTCGATTGGATTCCACCAGAACTGCGCGAGGACCTGGGAGAAATTGAAGCGGCAGCCGAGCACCGGCTGCCGAAGCTGATTGAGCAGTCTGACATTCGTGGCGACTTACACATGCATACGAATGAGACGGACGGAAAAAATACGATCCGCGAAATGGCCGATGCAGCGCTTGAGCGGGGCTACGAATATATCGCGATTACGGATCACTCAAAGAATCTTGCCATGACAAATGGCCTGGATGATGCGCGCGCCCTGCAGCACGTCGAGCGCATTCGCGCTGTCGATCGTGAGATGGAGGGGCGGATTCGAGTGTTTCCCGGCATTGAGGTCGATATTCTGGCGGATGGAGCGCTCGATCTTTCCGATGAGGTTCTGGCGCAGATGGATGTTGTGATCGCCAGCGTGCACTCTCATTTTGGCCAGCCGTCGGCGCAGATGACGGAACGAATCCTGCGTGCAATTGAGAATCCATTTGTGCGAATCCTTGGGCACCCGACCGGACGCCTATTGCTGCGACGGGAGGCGTATGCTCTCGACCTGGATGCCATTTTGAATCGCTGTGCTGAGTTGGGAGTAGCTGTCGAACACAATGCTTACCCTGACCGGCTGGACCTGAACGATCGCAATCTGCGTCGCGCCCGGGAGCTGGGATGCAAGATTGTTGTGAACACGGACTCGCATCATACCTCGCACCTGGAAAAGATGCGTTATGGCATTCGACAGCTGCGTCGGGCTGGTTTACGAGCGGAAGATGTTCTAAATACACGGTCGGCGGAGGAGGTAGCAAGGCAATTTCGCCCCCGAATTCTCTAAACTTTGTCCGCTGATCTCGCTGGATTCCGAGTAAACTGCTTGCAACCATGATTACCCCCGAATCCCCACTCCCGGAGACCCCGCAAGAAGAACCATCCCTATCCCCCTCCGCCAGAACCCCAAATGTGGGTGGGCTCGAGATGGATGAGATTGAACCAACCGACCCCTGGCGACCGCTTGTCGTTCCTGCAATCATCGTGGTAGTCGGGCTGGCCATCGCGTGGGCATTATTCGCCCATTTCGGCAGAACGAAGCCGGATGCCACTGCCACCTTATTGCGCCAGTATGTCTACCAGGTGCAAGTGGATTCTGGTGAGTCGCCGCAGGGGCCAGGAATGCCCGGAACATTGCCAGAGCAGGATGAGACGGTGGTGCTGGTGCAGGCGCGGGTGACCAACATCAGCAAAGACCCGCTCACCATCTTCGACCTGGTTTCCGATGTGAAGATGCCAAGACAGTCGACCGGCGACCAAAGCTCCGCAGCGTTACCTGAGGATATTGACCGCTTCATGCAGCGCTTTCCACAATTGACCGCCATGAAAATGGATCCGTTGACGCGCCACACGGTCATTCCTCCGGGAGGTTCAGCGCAAGGTCTGATGGTGTTCGCCTATCCGTGGAACAAGGCGCAGTGGACGCAGCACAAGAGCGGGCAGATCATCATCAGCTTCCAGCACGGACAATCGGTGGCGCTGGCGCTGCAGTAAATTGCGGCGCGGCGAAGAAGATTGCGGAGTCGTGCGTCCGAGTGTAATTCCGAATTACGGGGCAAACGGCTTGGGCGTATTTTTAGGCGCTGACAAATATCCGGAAACTTGATCCTTACGGATTTGGTTGACGACCACTTCAAACAACATCGGGGTTTTCCCGGTGTAGAACTGCAGTGGCTCGTCGAGATCGCGATTCTTCTTTTCTATCTTCTTGTCGTCGGAAAAAATGTCCAGTGTATAGCGCGAATGTTTGACGTCGGCTTTTTTCAACTGCAATTTCACAATCGAGATTGAAGACGCCGGCTGACCCTTGCGCAGTGTGAATTGAAAATAGTCACGATCTCCCAGGTGCTTCAGGTAATTCAGCTGCTCGGAGTTGGTTGCGATCAGGCCGCTCTGCACGCCTAGATCGCCGACAACGGCATGGAGTTGCTGCTCGGTGCTGGCCAATTCCTTCTGCGTGCTCACGACATCTTTTTTTACGCCGCCAACATCCGTCTGCACATTCGAGACGGCATGCGACACATCCGTCACCTTTTGCTGGGTGGCTGCCTGCTGCCTGGTGATGCGCGCATCGGAAACTTCCTGCTGGTGAAGGATGTTTTGCGCACGCAACTCAATCTGCTGCTGAGTAATGCCAAGCTTGGCTCCAAATTCGTCGTTCGTCGCCCGCATTTGACGCCATATTTCCGCATGTTGCGCGGACAGGTGGTCGATATGCTCCTGGGCCCGGGTCAATTTTGCTTCGGTGGCGTCCAGCCGGCTCTGCAGAAAATAACTCCAAGCGAGCGCACTGATAGCCAATAGGAAAGAGAGTCCTGCGATCAAAATCAGTAGGCCTGGGGAGTTTCTCTGCTCCCCATATAGGTCTTCGTCTTCCTTCATTTCGATAGGACTCCCTCGCATCGAGCGATGCGTCTGCAGCAGAACAAGTGATTCAGGACAGGTTGTGTGCGGTCGAACGGCACACCCTAGGTTTTCACAAAAACAAGGGTCATACAAATGGCGAAGGCACGGGGAACAGAAGCATCGCCAGTGCAACTGCGGCGATTCCATGCGAGCCGTAGGAGGGCGGCCCAGGAGCAACCTGCGATGAGGTGCGCCAGAGACTGCCTGGCATGACGAACCTCTGGCTTGCATTGTAGTATCGAAGCAGTAGTGTAGGGCGGACTGGCACCGGATTCTGCACACAGAAAAACTTGTCTGGAGAACACGAACATGGCTATGACTGCCGCGGCACGCGGGTTGGAAGACATTGTTGCTTCCGACTCAGGAATTTGTCTGATCAACGGAGACGCGGGCATTTTAGCCTACCGCGGCATTGATATTCATGAGTTGGCGGAAAAGTCGACATTTCCGGAAACAGCCTATCTTTTGTGGTTTGGCCGCCTGCCATCGACGGCGGAACTTGCAGACGTCAATCAAAAACTGACCGCCGCGCGCGTACTGCCGCCAGAGGTTGTGCGACTGCTGGAGGAATTGCCGAAAGATGCATTGCCCATGGCGGTCCTGCGCACCGCAGTCTCCGCGCTCAGCATGTACGATGCGGACCAGCAGTCCCTGTCGCATGAAGCGAATGTGCGCAAGGCTTTCCGCCTGACCGCTCAAATCCCCATGATTGTGGCGGTTTTTGATCGGGTGCGCAAAGGCAAGTCGATCGTCGCGCCAGATCCATCTCTAAGCCACTCCGGTAATTTTCTATGGATGTTGAACGGCGAAAAGCCTTCTCCGACGGCGGAACGCGCGTTGGATGTTGCGCTGATTCTGCACGCCGATCATGAATTTAATGCGTCGACCTTTGCGGCGCGCGTCATCGTCGCCACACTGTCTGACATGCATTCGGCCATCACGGGCGCCATTGGCGCATTGAAGGGATCGCTGCATGGCGGCGCCAATGAAGCAGTGATGCGTATTCTGTTCGCCATTGACCAGGCGGGCGCGGACCCGGTGGAATATGTGCGCCAGATGCTGGCCGATAAAAAGAAAGTTCCCGGCTTTGGACACCGTGTGTATCGTACCGAGGATCCACGAGCGACGCATCTCCGCCGCATGTCGCAGGACCTGGGCCGTGCCGACGGCAATCCGAAATGGTTCGACATGTCGCGCAAGATCGAACTGTTTGTGAATGAAGAGAAAAAGCTGAACGCCAACGTGGATTTCTATTCCGCCTCGACCTACACGACGCTGGGTATTGATGTTGATTTGTTCACGCCGATCTTTGCCATCAGCCGCATCGCCGGATGGGCGGCCCACGCGATTGAGCAGTTTGAGGACAATCGACTGATCCGACCACGCGCCGAATATACCGGGCCGGCTTACCCGAATAAGTACATCGCGATTGAAAATCGCTGAATTTTGCCAGCCACGCTACTTCTTGATCGTGGAATGGGCAAGCGGATAGCTCGCGAGTAAGAGCTGCGCCTCGTCGATATTCAGCGGTTCAAGAATCATGGCATGCGAGAGGCTGTTTCCGCGAGCCATGGTTGCACGAAAATAGTATGTCTGATCCGATTCTGCGTTGAATCCATAGACCGCGATCATGTTATTGGTTTCGCCCATGCCCTGTTTCCAGCTAACACAGAGGTGGTGCCGTCCGGGGACAGCGGAGAAAAACTGGAAGGAATCGCCCTGGTCCGCTCCCATCCATTTTCCATCCATTCCCACACGAACGGTGGGCCTGTTGATTCTTCCTCGATCCCGCCAGTCCCAGTCCTCAATCACGTAGATCTGCGCCTTTCCAGCTTCCGCCGGCGCTAGCAGATGCTGGTGACCTTCCGTTTTTACATCGAAGTTCACGTCGAAAGGACCACAAGCAGATTCCGCCTGTTTGACCGTGGGTGCATTTTGCGCGGCAGCAAAGGGCGCGAGGACAAGGCAGACAAAAAAACCGCAGATCCATTTCATTAAAATTCCGTCCATAGTTTAAGTTTCCAATCGATTTAAGCTGGCCGTCACTCGCATTGTTGGACGTTGTGACACAATAGAAGGTTTGGTCGAGGCACCTTTCCTATGAGTATGAACCTCCTGCGCTCTGCGCTGATTGCGCTATCGCAGAACAAACCGTTGCGGTCTTTTGCGGAGCAGTCCCGCATGGGTCAGAAAATGTCCGGGCGATTTATCGCCGGGATGCGTGTCTCCGATGCATTGCGCGTGGCTGAGACACTGAACCGCGAAGGCATTCCGGTTTCACTCGACAGCCTGGGAGAAAATGTTTCCACCGAGGAGGAGGCGCGCCGCGCCGCCGACATCTATCACCAACTGCTCGATGAGATTCAGCAGCGTGGGCTGCAGGCCAACGTCAGCGCCAAGTTGACGCAGATGGGCATGAACATCAGCCCCGGAATTGCGCGCCAGATTACCAGCGAGCTGGTCGACCATGCCGCTGCCACCGACAACTTTCTCCGCGTGGACATGGAAGGCAGCGAGCTGACGCAGGCGACCATCGACATGACTCGCGAAATCCACGCGATGCCCAACCATGCGGGTCGCATCGGGACGGTGCTGCAATCGTATCTGTACCGATGTGAAGAAGACGTCAACCTGCTGCTGGCCGATCGCATTCGCATTCGGCTGTGCAAGGGCGCGTATAAGGAACCGCCAACACTGGCGTTTCCCGACAAAGTAGATGTAGATGCCAACTATTTGAAGTTGACCAAGATTTTGTTGACCAGCGGGGTCTATCACGGGTTGGCCACGCACGATGAAGCGATCATCCGCGAGATCAGGAAGTTTGTGGAACAGGAAGGGATCGACAAACGCAGCTTTGAATTCCAGATGCTGTATGGAGTGCGCCGCGATTTGCAAACTTCACTGGCGAAGCAAGGCTACGGCATGCGGGTGTATGTTCCGTTCGGCACGGAATGGTATCCATACTTTATGCGACGGCTGGCAGAGCGTCCGGCGAATGTTCTGTTCATCGCCAAGAATCTTTTGAAGTAGGTGCCGCACGACGCTTCGAACCCGGGTGCCTGAAGGCGTATTTCGGAGACTTGTCGTCTCCGGACTAAAGTCCGGGGCGCTGCCTGAGGAAGACTAGTAATCTTCGTCGTAGCGGCGGGTTCTACGATCCGTGCGGCGGTCGCCACCGCCACCGCGCAGCAGGTCCAGAGTGGCGCGGATGGTGTTCATCCATCCACCAATCTGCCGCAACGGTGCCATAATATTGTCCTGAATAGTGCGAGTTCCGCGGGCGATACCATCCAACGTATCCGTGACCATGCTATCGATGCGAGAAACCTGGTGACGCGTTTTTCCGGTTACGTCTGTGACCACGCCGTCAATATGGTTGACCTGATTCCGGAGAGTATCGGTTGCCTTCTGCACATTTTCTGTAATGGCGCGCATGCGCGGAGTCAGGTCACCGAGTGTCTCCATCAGGTCGGCGCTGGCCTCAACGATGGTGTGCACCTCGGTTTGCAGCCGTTCCACTTGCTCCATGATTTTGGCTTGGGCCGCCTTGGCGCCGACGGCAAACACCACCAAAATAATCGTCTGCAAGAGAACGGCAAACGTGACTACGCCAGTAAATACAAGGAAAACCGTCGATCCGGTTGGCATGAAGCCCCCTCATTCCGAAATTTGCACTAGCAGACACTTGACCCGACCGTGGTTCTGACCCCATCGGGCGAAATCCGCTGCAAGGGAGCCGAGGTCAGTGGCCTGAGCTCAAGTGTAGAGCCGCCCGCCGTGGCGGACACAACTATATCAACGGCGGCAGGCACCGCGTGGCGCACCTGCCCTTGAGATGCATTAAAAGCGATTTTCGGCTGCACCGCCATGAAATGGCTCTTCGTCATCATGCACGTGGGGTTCTGCCTCCGAGCGGCTGCCGGAAACTCGATCCACGATTCCGCTCCAACGCTCGCGGCCCTTTTCAGCGGCTTCTTTGCCACGCTCAGCAAACTCGTTGACCTGCTCGCGGCCTCTGTCGACCACGGAATTGATTTGCTCACGCGCCTCTCGGCTGCGGGCGGTTACGTATTCCTTCTTATCCTTGGCGCTCGTCATCAAGCCTTCCCGAAGTTCCTTGCCGGCCTTGGGGGCAAACAAAATGCCAAGCAACGCACCTAAACCAAGGCCCGCGATAAACCATCCAATTCCTGTTGTTTCCTGTTCTGCCATTTGCTTATCTCCTTCGCGCAGTGGAGGAATTACGCGATCATCTGGATAGTAGCAAAAGGATATTGGCCCGGCAATGCGCACTTGGGTTCCCCATTTGCTGCAAAAACTGGGCATGGCAAAGGGCAAAACAGCGATTCCTGCGTTCGCATAGCCGTCGTATCAAGCAGGTTCGCAGCGGGGAACAGGGTTCAAACCCGCCAGCACCGCGATTCCGTCGACAATCCTCATCAGGTTTTCATGCCGGAAAGTTTATAGTACGAGCAGAAACCTGCACGTCTTGCAACCAGGGTCCCCGTTTTGCGGGTCCCTCGCCCCGATGGTAGGGGCGCCTGATTGTCGTTTTTCCCCATCTGCATCTAACGTAACGTTAAGGGGAATTCATGATTGACACGCCTCACGAACGTCCTTCTGCATACCTGACGTTTACTCTGCACGCGCATTTGCCGTATGTGGTGAACCATGGAACCTGGCCGCATGGTTTGGAGTGGTTGCTGGAGGCTGCTGCGGAGACCTACCTGCCGCTACTGCGCGTGATTGCCAATCTGGAGCGCGATGGAATCGCCCTGCGCGCCAACTTGAACCTCTCTCCCATTTTGCTGGAGCAACTGGCTCATCCTGTATTCCGCGCGGAGTTTCCTCAGTATTTGAAGCGGAAAATTACGGCCGCCAACGAGGACGAAGCCTATTTCGCCCAGAACGGCGAACCGCACCTGGCCGAGACGGCGCGGTACTGGCGTGCCTACTTTCAGGGGACGCTGGATGATTTTGAAGCGCTCGGTGGCGATATCATCCGCGGATTTCGCGAGGCAGCCGAGCGCGGATTAATCGACATTATTACCTGCGGCGCGACCCACGGATATTTTCCGCTGCTGGGAACGGATGAGTCGATTCGGGCGCAACTGCAGACCGGCGTCGCAACCCACGAACGGCATATTGGTACGCATCCGCGTGGTATTTGGCTGCCGGAGTGCGCTTATCGACCTGCAGGAATGTGGAGTTATCCGGTGGTTCCGCACGGCAGCAGCGCACCGTGGCATCCGTTCGATCGCAGAGGCGTGGAAGAGCCGCTGGAAGATGCCAAGCTCGACTACTTCTTTGTCGATACCCACCTGGTGGAAGAATCTGTTCTGTTTACCCCCTATGAGTTGCGAGCCGGCGGCCCCGTGGGTGTTGCCGCGTCGCTGGCCGTGGAAACCTGCGAGCCGCATCACTCGCTGTACAAGCCGTACTATGTGGAGGGCCCACGTGCTCACCGCCGACCGGTCACGATTTTTCCGCGCGATCCTCGTACAGGTCTGCAAGTTTGGAGCGGAGATGCCGGATATCCGGGTGAGGCAAACTATCTCGACTTCCACAAGAAGCGTTTTCCGGGCGGCCATCGCTACTGGCAAGTGACCGGTACAAGAATCGATATGGCGTTCAAGACGCCGTATTGCCCGGAGAAGGCCGCGGCGCGGACCCAAGCGCACGCGGAACATTATGTCAGTCTGGTGGTCGACTCTCTGCGCTCCGGATTCAAAGATCCCGTGCCCGCCATCCTGACGTCTCCATTTGATGCCGAGCTTTTTGGGCACTGGTGGTTTGAAGGACCGCAGTGGCTGGAACATGTGGCGCGCAGTATGGCGCGGCAAGAAGTTCCGGTGGCGCTGACCAGTTGCGCCGCGTATCTCGATCGCCATCCTCCAGACAGTTTTCTTGCGCTGCCGGAAGGCTCCTGGGGAAAGAACGGTACGCACGAAGTGTGGCTTAGCCCTGACACTCGCTGGACGTGGGAATATTTATATCCTGCAGAGGTAGCGGTGCGCGATGCCGCCACGTCCGATGCCTGGAAAAATAATCCTGTGGGAGAGCGCATCCTGAAGCAGTTGTGCCGTGAATTGCTATTGCTGGAATCTTCTGACTGGCAGTTTTTGATTACCACGGAAGCTGCGCGGGACTACGCTGAAGACCGCTTCAATGAACACCTGGCATCCTTCCGCACGATTGAGAAGATGTGGCAAGTGCATACCGGAGGCGGCACGCTCAGTGCAGAAGAGGAAGCTGCGTTGCACAAGATTGAAGTGCAGGACAGCGTGTTTCCCCACGTCGATCCAAGCCTTTGGACAGCATTGAATCGGCTTGCGGCTGACTAGTCTTCCGCGGCGAGTTGTGCCACGTGTTCGGCGATGATGCGATCCTCGTCTGCGGGCAGAACGTAGACAGCGACCTTTGAGTCGGCCCGGCTGATGGTCTTGGGGCCGGCGTGGGTCGGATCGTTCGCCTGCGGATCGAGCGTCAGCCCAAAGGCCTGCATGCCTGCGCAGACCTGGGCGCGCGTCATAGGATCGCGTTCGCCGATGCCGCCGGAAAAAACCAACGCATCCAGACCTCCCATCAAGGCAACATAGCCACCGATCATTTTCTTGACGGATAGCGAGAAGGCTTCAATTGCCAGCGCGGCTTGTGCATTTCCATTTTTCTCGGCATCGCGGAGAAGACGCATGTCATTGGAGAAACCGGAAAGTGCGAGCATTCCGGAACGCTTGTTCAGCAATTGCTCCACCGCATTGGTAGCATCTGCCGCGCTGCCGCCTTGCATGCGGATCAGGTAGAAAACCAGTCCGGGATCGAGATCACCGGGGCGAGTGCCCATGATGACGCCGCCACACGGCGTGAGGCCGAGACAGTGATCGAGAGCTTTTCCATCGCGAATTGCGGTCACACTGGCGCCGCTGCCCAGGTGAGCATAGATCACGCGCCTGGGAATCTGGTTCGGCGGATTCAGGTTGGGCACTCGACCGTCTTGAAACTGCTCCATGATGGATTCGCAAGACAAACCGTGAAAGCCGTAGCGGTGCACGCCCTGATCGCGAATCTCCTTTGGCAACGGATAGATCGACGCCACTTCAGGCAGGTCCTGAAGAAAAATCGTATCGAAGCAGGCGTAGTTTTCGACGCCGGGGAAGCTCTCCTTTGCTTCACGAATGATTTCCAGTCCAATCGGCTGATGCAGCGGAGCGAAACAGGTCGCCTTCTCAATTTCAAGCAACACTGCGGACGTGATGGGTTGATGCGCGTGCAGATTCGGTCCCGAGTGGACGATGCGGTGACCGATGGCGGCAGGCTGAGTAAGTCCCGGCTGGTGCAGCAGAGCTGCAATCTTTCGCACGGCATCGCGCGTCGAGCCCAGGTCTTTCGGTTGAGACTCCGACACCAGCTTCTCGCGTTTTCCATCGCGAAAAGCGTAAAAGTTGAACTGCGGCTTGGGCGTTCCGATGCCGCCCGCCTCGCCTTCGTTCAGCTTCGTCAGCTGTTTGCCATCGGAAATGTAAATAGAAAACTTGATCGACGAAGATCCGCCATTAAAAACCAGGATCGGCAAATGATTCAAGTCAGTTCTCATCCCAGGGGCCATTTCCACTCTCGAATTTCCTTTCGGTCAATCCCATTTTCGTGCGCATAGTCAATCGCGTCGGTGATTTGGTCTTTCAGCCATTCTTTGACATGCGCTCCGGAAGCGCGCAGTTTCGGCACGCGGTCAATCACATCAATCGCCAGGTTGAACCTGTCAACCTGGTTCAGTATCGCAAGTTCCAGAGGCGTATTAATGTTGCCTTTTTCCTTGTACCCGCGTACGTGGATGTTGTCGTGATTGGTGCGCCGATAGGTCAGCTTATGAATCAAGGACGCGTAGCCGTGGAAATTGAAGATGACGGGCTTGTCCAGGGTAAATAGCGAATCGAAGTCGCGGTCAGACAATCCGTGCGGATGTTCTGTGTCGGGCTCAAGCTTGAATAAATCGACCACGTTCACAAAGCGAATCTTCAATCCGGGGAAACGTTCGCGCAGAATCGCGACAGCCGCGAGCGATTCCATGGTGGCGATATCGCCAGCCGTAGCCATCACCACATCCGGCTCCGTATCCTGATCGTTGCTCGCAAAGTCCCAAATACCGATGCCCTTGGTGCAATGCCGCACGGCTTCGTCAATATTCAGATACTGCAAATGTGGCTGCTTGTCGGCCACAATCACGTTGACGTAGTTGGTGCTGCGCAAACAATGATCGCCGACGCTCAGCAGACAATTGGCATCCGGCGGAAGATAGATGCGGGTGATGGTGGCGCTCTTGTTGGTGACGACGTCAAGAAATCCCGGATCCTGATGGGTGAAGCCGTTATGATCCTGCCGCCAGACCAGCGAAGTA